>JBKQOA010000094.1:0-55300 GCA_052145735.1 Limisphaerales bacterium | reverse complement strand
CAAAACGGCTGGCAGGTCTTCGGCAACACCAATCTGTTCCAGTGGGATTCCACGAATCAAAGTCTCGACGTCACCTGGGATTCATCGCAGCCGAACAGTTATTTCCACCATCCGCTCGGCGCGGTTTGTTCCAAAACGAATGATTTTCTCATCGCGTTCGACCTGCGGTTGAATGACATCGCCATCGGCACCACGCCGGGCGAACCGTTTACCTTCGAGATGGCCATCGGCCTGATTCATACCGCGATTGCCACCAACGGAAATTATTTCCGCGGCTACGGCTATTTCCCGGATATCGTCGAGTTTGATTATTTTCCGAACGACATCAACGACTACGGGGCGACGGTTTCGACGATCATGATCTCGTCACAGACAAATTATTCCAACGGCGGCTTCACCGATCCGCTCGAACTGGAAACCAACACGCTCTACCATGTCATGATGGTCTATACCGCCACGAACCAGACCCTGCACACCACGATGGCGGCCGACGGCGCGCCGTTCGGGCCGATTCAGGACGCCTGCCTCGGCGCAAGCTTCGATGACTTTCAAGTGGACGCTGTTTCCATCAACAGCTACAGCGACGACGGACAAGACCCTGATTACGCCGGCTCGATTTTAGCGCATGGCACGGTGGACAATATTGTCTTCGCCTCGCCATTGCCCGTCGGCACAATCAACGCCGTCGCCACCGGAGAAGTTCAATTTGCCAGCGACACCCGCTGGCTCTACACGCTCGAACAAACCGCGGATTTTCAAACCTGGTCCGCCGCCGCACCGTCCGTCCCCGGCAACGGGACAAACTTGGTGCTGCAGGCCACGAATCCGCCCGCCGACAAATCGTTTTACCGCGTGCGCGCCGACCTGCCATGAAGACTTTTCCGCCCGACCCGGGCCGCTGCCCGTTATGCGGCGAAACGAACGAATGCCAGCTCTGTTCGCCCGCCGCGGACAAAGGTCCGTGCTGGTGCATTTCGGTGGACATACCGGTTGAACTTCTCGCGCAGGTGCCGGCGCACTTTCGTGATCGCGCCTGCGTCTGCCGCCGTTGTGTTGAATCATTCCATCATGAACGAACGGAAGGTTTGAAGTTTAAAACTCAAAGTCACCGCGCCTTTACGCTCGTGGAACTGCTCGTCGTGATCACCATCATCGCGATTCTCTCGGCAATGCTGTTGCCGGTTCTGGCCAGAGGCAGATTGTCCGCCCAATGCGCCGCCTGTGAGAGCAATCTGCGCCAGCTCGGCACCGCCGCGGAGATTTATCTCGGCGACAACAGCGGCTTTTTTTTCAACCGCTGCGCTGCGCCGACCACGGCCGGGCAGCAATGGTGGTTCGGCTGGTTGCAGGGAACAACCGTTCCCGAAGGCCACCGCGCGTTTGACCTGTCCACCGGCGTTTTGTTTCCGTATCTGCACGGCAGCGACGTGCGGCTTTGCCCGTCACCTGCGTGGGACTCGCCGCAATTCAAGCCCAAAGGCACCAACGTCATTTTCAGCTACGGTTGCAATGCCTTTGTCTTCGCCGCGCAAAACCAGAATCCCATCAAAGCCAGCGTCATTTCCCGCCCGGCGGACACCGCGCTCTTTGCCGACGCCGCGCAGGTCAACACGTTTCAGTGGCCCGCGTCGCCGTCCCATCCAATGTTCGAGGAGTTTTACTATCTGGATTTGGAAACAAATTATGCCAATTTCAACAACCAGCCCAACGGCCACTTCCGTCATGCACAAAAGGCCGACGTCACGTTTGCCGACGGCCATGTTGAAATGGAGGGCATGGTCCCCGGCTCATCGGACAAACGATTGCCAAACCAGTTTATCGGCCAGTTGCGCCCGGAGATTTTGCAGGTGCCATGAAAATGGAAGTTCACGCTCGGCGCGTTTTGAGCCCGGGACACGGACAAGTTGATGCTTGAATTCGAACTACACACCGATCTGCTTCTGAATGGCGCCGCAGATTTTTTCCGACCATTGCTCCAAAATCCCGGCGTCGCGGCCTTCCAGCAGCAAACGCGCCTTGGGTTCGGTGCCGGAATAACGCAACAGCACCCGCCCGCCCTGCTTTTCCAATTCCTGTTCCGCCTGCTGGATGAGCTGCAACACGCCGTTGAGCTGTTCGAACGGTTTCTTCTCGCGGACCTTCACGTTGGTGACGAGCTGGGGAAAACGCGTCCAGCACGTCGCCAGCTTCGAGAGCGGTGACTGTCTGGCCTTCAAAATGCGGAGCATCTGCAGCGCGGCGACAAGTCCGTCGCCGGTTGTGCCGAAGTCCCGGAAAATCAGGTGGCCGCTCTGCTCGCCGCCAAAATTGAAGCCGCCGCGCAACATTTCATCAATCACGTTCCGGTCGCCCACGGCGGTGCGGACGACCTTGCCGTCGGCGGATTTGATCGCCGCCTCCAGCCCGGCATTGCTCATCACGGTGGTCACCAGGGTTTTTTCCGCGAGGGTTTTCTGTGCCAGCATGTCGAGCGCCGCGATGGCCATGATGTCGTCGCCGTCAATCAGGTTGCCCTTTTCATCGCACAGCAGCACGCGGTCGGCGTCGCCGTCATGGGCAATGCCGAGGTCCGCCTTGTGTTCGACGACCTTGCGGCACACGCCTTCGGGATGCATCGAGCCGCAATCGCAGTTGATGTTCATGCCGTCGGGTTGGTTGCCATAGACGATGACTTCCGCGCCGAGTTCGCGCAGGACGCAGGGGGTGGATTTATAGGCCGCGCCATGCGCGCAATCCGCCACGATGCGCATGCCTTCGAGCGTCAGGCCGCGCGGAAAGCCGGCCTTGGCAAATTCAATGTAACGCCCCAGCGCGTCCTCAATGCGCACGGCCTTGCCGACGGCGTCGGCCGTCGGCCGGATGTTTTCAATCTCGCCGCTGAAGACCAGGTGTTCGATTTCGTCCTCGATTTTGTCGTCCAGCTTGTAGCCGTCGGCGCGGAAGAATTTGATGCCGTTGTCGGCATAAGGATTGTGCGAGGCGGTGATGACGATGCCGGCGTCGGCGCGCAGGCTGCGGGTGGCGTAAGCCACGCCGGGCGTCGGCAGCGGTCCGATGAACAGCACGTCCACGCCCATCGAAAGGATGCCGGAGGAGATGGCGTTCTCGAGCATATACCCGGAAAGCCGGGTGTCCTTGCCGATGACGATTTTGTGCCGTCCCCGGCCGCGCGACTGGCGTTCGAGGTTTTTAAAAACAAACGCGGCGGCGCGGCCCAGTTTGAGGGCGGTTTCAGCGGTGACGGGTTCGACGTTGGCCGTGCCGCGGACGCCATCCGTCCCGAAGATTTTTTTGGGTGAACTCATGGTTTTTTGTCAGGCGGAGGCGGAACGATCACGGCCACGTTGGGCGGGTCAACGCTCACCAGCGTTACCCTGGGCGGCGTTGAAACGTCCACGCGCCGCCGCAAATCGCGGGCGGACTGAACGTCCGTGAGGTCCACCACCGCGTGAATTTGATTTGCCTGTAAATCGGCCATGACCTCGGGCGGCCCGCTGACCTTGACGGCAACGGTGGCGGGCACCACCCGGAAATCACGCACATCCGACGCGGCGGAAACCACCAGCACCGGCAGATTGCCAAAGGTCACCGTGTTTCCACCCGCCAGCCCGGAGGCGGCTCCCGGCTCCTCGTAAATTTTATGAACGGTCAGCCAGATGGCCACCGCCAGAAACAGCGAGAACAGTTTCCAACCCAAATCGTTTGTGACCCAATCGCGCATTGCCATAAAAAATCAGCCGGCCGGTTGTTTGAGCGGCGGACGCGGCTCGTTTTTGGTGATGACGACCGAACCGGGCTTGTGCCGTTCGCCGAGGCGCGTCCGCAACCATTCGACGCCGCGGCGGGATTTGGCCGGTTGCACCAGCACGGAGGTCAAAAACGCGCGCAATTCCTCCAGCGACACGCCCCGCACCAGCTGGCCTTTGTAGGCATGTGAAATCATCCCGGTTTCCTCGGACACGACGACGATGACCGCATCCGTTTCCTCGCTCAATCCAATCGCCGCGCGATGCCGGGTGCCGAGCGATTTGTTCAAATCCTGCCGCTGGGTCAGCGGGAAAATGCACGCCGCGTAGGCGATGCGGTCGCCCTTCAGGATGACCCCGCCGTCGTGAATGGCGTTGTTGGGAAAGAAAATGGTTTCGAGCATTTCCGGCGTGGCGTCGCAATCCACCCGGATGCCGGACTCGACGGCTTCCTGGAGCTGGATGGACTGTTCGACGGCGATGAGCGCGCCGATTTTCACGTCGGCCAGCCGCTCGACCGTCTGGATGATGATCTCGATGCTTTCGCGCTGTTCGCTGACGCTGGCAAAGAGCGGCAGGTTGCCGAGTTCGGCCAGCATCCGGCGCAACTCGGGCTGGAAAATCACCAGCACGGCCACGGCAAAAAACGCGGAGAACGTGCCGAGCAGCCAGCGCAGCACCTTCAGATCGAGGATGGTCGTCACCAGCGCCAGCGCCAGGAGCAGCACGACAAAACCAATGACCACCGGCCAGCCGCGCGTGCCGCGCAAAAAGCGGAACAGGTAATAAATCGCCACCGCGAGGATCAGGATTTCCAACGCGGGCCGCCAACTGTCCTGGAGTTGAATCCACATTATTTTTTTCTTCGGGCCAGCACGGCTTCCGTCATCCGCACCGCCTGGACCGTTTCCGCCACGTCGTGGGTCCGGATCATCTGCACCCCCGATTCAACCGCCAGCACCGCGCACGCCAGGGATGCCGGCAGGCGTGCAGCCAGGTCCGTGCCGAGCAATTTCCCGATGAACGACTTGCGCGAGACGCCCAGCAACAACGGCCGCTGCAACGTTGTAAAACTCCGCAGGGCGGCAAGCAACTGCAAATTGTGTTCGGCCGTTTTGCCGAAACCGATGCCGATGTCCAACGCCACCTGGCCGGTCGCCACGCCGCAAGCCTGCAATCGGTCCAGCCGCCCGCCGAAAAATTCGCCGACTTCGCGCACCACGTCCGCATAAACCGGGTTCGCCTGCATGGTTTGCGGCGGGCCCTGCGCGTGCATGCAAATGTACCCGGCGCGAAACTCCGCCACAACCTTCCACATCGCGTCGTCTTCGCGATGGGCCGCCACGTCGTTGACGATGCTGACGCCCGCCTGCAGCGCGGCCCGCGCGACGGCGGGCTTGGTCGTGTCAATCGAAAGTGGACCCTTGACGCGGGAAACCAATTGTTCGATTACGGGCAAAACGCGCCGCAGTTCCTCGGCTTCCCCGACCGGTTGCGCCCCGGGGCGGGTGGATTCGCCGCCGAGGTCGAGGATATCCGCCCCCTGGGCGACGAGCTCCAGCGCGTGCGCCACGGCCCGGGCCGGGTCGGAATATTTCCCACCGTCGGAAAACGAGTCGGGCGTGACGTTGACGATCCCCATGACGAGCGCCGGGCGCGGAAAGACGAATTCAAACCGGCGCGCGCGGAAGATGATTTTACTGGCAACGGACACGGACGGATTGTGAACGGATTTCAGCCCATCGCCAAGCCCATCCGTCGCCGCCACACGCCGTCAAACCTTGGTCTTAAAGTATTTGATGGTCTGCTTCAAACCGGCGGCCAGCGGGACCTTCGGCTCCCACCGGAGGATTTTCCGGGCCCGGGTGATGTCGGGCCGGCGTTGTTTCGGGTCGTCCTGCGGCAGCGGCTTGAAAATGATTTTGCTGCGTGAGCCGGTGGCACGGATGATTTGCTGCGCAAACTGCAGCATGGTCATTTCATTCGGGTTGCCGATGTTCACCGGCAGATCGTAATCGCTCATCATCAGGCGATAGATGCCTTCAACCAGGTCGGACACGTAACAAAAGCTGCGGGTTTGCCGCCCCCGGCCAAAAACCGTGACGGGCTTGTTTTTGAGCGCCTGGCTGATGAACGCGGGCACGACCCGGCCATCGTTGAGCCGCATGCGCGGACCATAAGTGTTGAAAATGCGGACGATGCGTGTTTCGACCCGGTGCTCGCGGTGATAGGCCATCGTCAGCGCCTCGGCAAAGCGCTTGGCCTCGTCATAACAACCGCGCGGGCCGATGGTGTTGACATTGCCCCAATAATCCTCGGTTTGCGGATGGACGAGCGGGTCGCCGTAAATTTCCGAGGTCGAGGCGATGAGAAAGCGCGCGCCCTTTTCCTTGGCGAGGCCGAGCGCCTTGTGCGTGCCCAGCGAGCCGACCTTGAGGGTTTGAATCGGCAGCTCCAGATAATCAATGGGGCTGGCGGGCGATGCGAAGTGCCAGACGTAATCCACCGCCTCGTTGAGAAACAGGAATTCGGTGACGTCCTGCTGGATGAACTTGAAATCCGGGTGGCCGGCGAGATGGGAAATGTTGTCCACCGTGCCGGTGACAAAATTGTCGATGCCGATGACCTTGTGGCCGCGGGCCAGGAGCAAATCGGTCAGGTGCGAACCCAGGAATCCGGCGGCGCCGGTGACAACGGAGAGCGGTGGTTTTCTTTTCATGACAGACAAGCCGGCGCCTTATTTTGCGCCCGTGCCGATGAGCACGGCGGGAATGGTGCGGATCAGGATTTTGAGATCGAGCCACAACGACCAGTTGTCAATGTATTCGAGGTCCAGCCGCACCCAGTCCTTGAAATCGGAAATTTTGTTGCGGCCGCTGATCTGCCAGAGGCAGGTCAGGCCGGGTTTGACGCTGAGGCGGCGGCGGTGGGCCAGATTTTCAAAACGTTTCACCTCGTCCACCGGCAACGGGCGCGGACCGACCAGGCTCATCTCGGTCCGGAGCACATTGTACAGCTGGGGCAGTTCATCGAGGCTGTATTTGCGGAGGAATTTTCCCATCGGCGTGACCCGCGGGTCGTTGGTGACCTTGAAGACCGGGCCGCTCATTTCATTCATGGCCTCCAATTCATGTTTGAACTGCTCGGCGTTGGTCACCATGGTGCGGAATTTGTACAAGGTGAAGGGGGCGCCATTGAGACCGGAGCGCTGCTGGCGGAAGAAAACCGGGCCGGGCGAGGTCAATTTGATGAGGAGGGCCAGGATGGCGAACAGCCACGACAAGGCCACCAGCAAAAACAACGCGCCGAAAAAATCCATGAGCTGCTTGGCGACGCCCTGCCAGGAAGTTTCCGGCGCGGAGCGAAACACCAGCAGGGGATAGCCGAGCAATTCATCGAAGCGCGCGCGCGAAATCTGGGTTCCAAAAAAATCGGCGACCAGCCAGGCTTCGACGCCTTCGAGTTCGCAGGCTTTGATGGCGGCTTCGACCTGTTCGAAATAGGTGTGCCGCGCGCTGATGATCACTCCATTCGCCGAGTGCTCGTGGAGCATCTGCGTGAGTTGCTGGACGGGGGTTTCCCCGAGGCTCAATTCCCCCACCACGCCGACACTCTCGTCCACTCGTTCCTTCAGTTCATGCCTGAGCCGGACAATTTCGGCGTGGGTGCCGACGAGGAGGAAGCGGCGCTGGTATTGCGCCTGGCCGAACTTGCTGCGCAAAGCCCAGCGCACCAGTTCTTCCTTCAAATAGACCAGGGTGAAACTGATGCAGCCAAAGAACACCATCACGACGCGCGGCGAAATGAAGTGGAGGGCATACATGGCCAGCACCAGGCCGACGGTGGTGATGAGACAACCTTTGAAGAGCGGCCAGAGAATGTCCCACCGCGGGCAAACGGCGGCGTGGTTGTAAAAGCCCTGCGACTCTAGAATCAGCGGCGCCGCGGGAATCAAGGCGAAGTACAGCCAGACGACACTGCCAAAGACGTCGGGGGAGAGCGGGTCGAGATTCAGCCA
The DNA here is from genome assembly GCA_052145735.1 of Limisphaerales bacterium. GTDB lineage: Bacteria > Verrucomicrobiota > Verrucomicrobiia > Limisphaerales > UBA11358 > UBA11358. The sequence goes on along the minus strand of JBKQOA010000094.1, from coordinate 47,536 downwards.
CGCGATGATTTGCAGGTTGGTGCGCAGCACATACGCCAGCCAGAAGCTCAACGCGAACAAACAGGCGTCCGCCAACTGGTGAATCTGTGTTCGAATCTGGCGATCGCGTCGCAACATGGCTTTTTACTTCCAACTCAGGGCGTTTCTGAGAATAAATAAACTCCGTGCAAATTCAAATATTTTAACCGTTCAGCGTTTGCCGGGCGGCATTTGATATTCCGGCACCGAGGCGGCGATCAACTTTTGCATGCGTTCAAACGCGGCTTCTTCCTGGCCCGGCGCACAGAGGGAAAAATAGGAAACGTAGGCCCAGCGTTGCAACACGCCGATGCATAGCAGGTCCCGCGCCAGCCACCACATGCGCTGAACACTGTCCGTGGTTTGTTCGTGATCCGCCACAAACCAAAACACGTAAACCCCGCTCACTTCCTGCTTGCGCCCGTCCGCCGTCGGAAAGGAGTTGTGGACAATCCATTTCATCACCGGCAGGTCATAAGGCTGACCGCCGCCGATGGGAATCTTGACCGCCGTTTTTTGGCCGATGGTCCAGCCCTGTCCCGGCAGACAATAGTCCGGCCGGTGGATGCTCGTGCGGTCCGCGCCCATCAGAATGATGACGGTGCTGACCGCCAGGCCGTCGGGCGCCCGATAGACACGGTGGGCATAGCTGGTGTCCTTGGGGAAATAACCCAGCTCAATTTCCGATTCCGGCAGGTTGGTGGAGGTGAAATCCAGCACCTGTTCCGGCAAATCAATCTGCATCACCACACTGCCGGGAATGGGTGTCGCTTTGATGCCCGGTTGGCCGAGTTTCTGGTTTGTCTTGAGCCAGGTCAACGCCACCGCCGCGCCTGCCATCAAGGCGAGGGCGAGGGAAACCATCAGCCATTTTGGGGGTTTCATCATGCTTCCTTCACGTCCGACGGCCATCGTCTTTGCATCCAGTTCCCGAACCAAAACACGCCGATAAATGCCGGCAGGTAGGGAACGAGGCTGAAAATCGAACTTTCGTGAACGTAACCGCCCCATTCCTGCCCGCCCAGCTCCGCCGCTATGATGATCAACAGCAGCCGCAGATAATTCCCCAAAATGGCAAAAGGAACCGCCGACAGGATCATTAAAATGCGCGTCTTTGCCGTGTGAAACATGATGAAACTGTAACAGGTGGACAACAGAAAGATGGCAATGAGGCTTCGGATGCCGCTGCAGGCTGCGGCGACGTCATATTGGTAAGCGCCGGACGGATCAATCAACTGCGTTCCCATCCGGACGACATCAATGCCCAAAATCCAGTGAGCCGTCATGGCCACCAGCCAGGTCACGAGTTGCCGCAGCGGAAAGGTGATGAACTGGGTCAGCGCCGCCATGGGAACGGAAAAAACAAACAGGAAAAAGGGAAAGGCGCTTTTGCGCAGCCAGTCGCGGCCCCAGGCCAGTCCCATCAGTCCGTAGATTCCCGTAAACAGGGCCACGATGGAAAGGGGGGGCTGTTGAATGACATAGCCCATCACATGCAAGACCGCCGCAACCGCCAGAATCAACAAACCCGGCCACCACAAACCGGGTGACGACGCCAGCAGTTCCTTCCGCTTCCACCAAAACAAACCCACGACCAGAAAGGGGATGAATTTGCCGTGGGCATCATCATTGGACAAATCGCTGTGACTCCGATACGCCTCCTGCATCCAGAGAAACAGTGACGGCGTGTGAATGTAACCCAGAATGGAATTGCCCAGAAACTGGAACAGCGCCAGCCACGCCGCCAGCAACAGGAAGAAAACCGCCTTGTTCGGCAATCGCCGCCAGCAGTCCAGGGAATCCTGCCAGAGATTCAAAGACAGGTTGCCATTTTGATTTTCGCTCATTTGCGTGTTAAATGCCAGTCTTGAGATACCCGAACGCCCGTTTTTACTCAAACAAAATCGTTGACGTTGGCGCAGTGAGCCTCTAATCAGCCATGCATTCATGTCGCAAAATCGCCCATTAACATATGTCGTCACGGGAGGGGCCGGCTTTATCGGTTCCCACCTGCTGGATGCCCTGTTGTCTGATTCCACCACCGGGGAAGTCAGGGTTTTGGATAATTTTTCCTCCGGCCGGCGGGAACATCTGGCCCAACACGCCAGCCAGCCCAGGCTCAAGGTCAACGCCCTCGACCTGCTGGATTTCCCCAAAATGCTGCCGCACTTTCAGGGCGTTGATCATGTTTTCCACCTGGCGGCGAATCCGGATGCCCGTTGGGGAATTGACAACACCCGGCTCGATCTCGAACAGGAAACCATCGCCACCTACAACGTCCTCGAAGCCATGCGGCGCCACCGGGTGCCGCAAATTGTGCTTTCGAGTTCCGGCACCGTGTATGGCGACGTGGGCACGACGGTGACGCATGAAGGTTTGGGGCCGTGCCTGCCCATCAGCCTGTACGGCGCCGGCAAGGTGGCCTCGGAGGCGCTGGTCACCGCCTTCTGCGCCACGTTCGGATTGCGCGGCATCATCCTGCGGTTCGGAAACATCGTCGGCGAACGCACCACCCATGGCGTCATTTACGATTTCATCCGCCAGCTCGCGAAAAATCCGGATGAACTGAACGTGTTGGGCAACGGCCACCAGGCAAAACCCTATGTTTATGTCCGCGACCTGGTGGCCGGGCTGATGTTTGCCGCCCAACGCTGCGCCGCATTGGAGCCGTCGAAATTCGACGTCTTCAATCTGGCGCCGGACGGGGCCACGTCGGTTCGCTTTATCGCCAATGATTTGGTGGAACAACTTGGATTCAAAGGCCGGACGGCCATTCGTTACGGGGATTCCGCCGGCGGCTGGCCGGGCGACGTGCCGCAATCCAGAATGGATTCGTCCAAACTCCGCCGGGCCGGCTTCACCCTGCCGCGCAGTTCGGATGAAGCCCTGCAACTGGCCATCCGTCGCATCCTCGAATGGCTGGCGAACCGCCCCAACGCGGAAGGCGACCTGAAGCTGCCGCAGGATGCTTCACCCCCAAAGGCCGCGGTTTGAACCGCGGTGGCATGGCTCGCCGGACTCATTCCAGCGGATACTTTTTCAGCCCGGCAAGCTGGGCGGCGATTCTGAGCGCGAACAGCGGATTGTTCCGGAGATAGCGCCCGGCCAGTCGCCGGGGCTCCTGGCCCAAACGATAAAGCCATTCCAAGCCGCTCCGTTGCATCCAGGGCGGCGCCTGTTTGACGCGGCCGCTGTGAAAATCGAATGCCGCCCCCACGCCAATCATCAACGTGACATCCAGCTTCGGCAGGAATTCGGCCATGAATTTTTCCTGCTTCGGCGTGCTCAAGCCGACCCATAAAATATCCGGCCGGGCGGCATGGACCATTTCCTGCAATTGTTTTTCCTCCTCCACATTGAGCGGACGAAACGGCGGCGTGTAACAGCCGACCACCTGCAGTTGCGGAAACCGTTTTGTCAACTGATCGCGCAATTTTTCCGCGACCCCCGGCGCCCCGCCGAAGAAAAAATGGCGGCACGGATTTTTTTGGCTCCACTCGCACACCTGCAACATCAAGTCCGGCCCGTAAACGCGGCGCATTTCATGGTGGCCGCGCAGCCGGCCCAGCCAGACCATCGGCATGCCATCCGGCGTGCAGAGCAAAGCCTGATTCAGAATGCGTCGGAACGCGGCGTCCTCCTGCGCTTCCATCACCCCATGCACGCCCGTCACGCAAATGTACCCCTTGCGCCGGGCGCGCACCGCCTCGCCGACGGCCGCCAGGGCCGTCGCCAGGTTGAGGGTGCTGACACCGACGCCGAGGACGTTGACTCGTTCAATGGTCATGGAAATTCAAATGCGCGAAGCAGGATACAAAATGAAAATCAAAACGCCAGCCAACTCCCCGGTCCGGGGCCTGCAAAAAATCTTTCTTCCGCGCGGGTTCTCGCTCAAATTCAAGCCGGAAGCTCGATGTGGATTGCATGAAACTGCTCGTTTTCGCCCATACGCCGCCGCCGCACCATGGCCAGAGTTACATGGTGCAGCTCATGCTCAATGGCTTTGGTGGCGACCGGCGGAAGCGCTCGAACCGTCGCCCGGAAGCAAACCCGCTCGGCATCGAGTGTTATCACGTCAACGCCCGGCTTTCCCGGACCCTTGAAAACATCGGGGAAATCCAGAGCAGCAAGCCGTTTCTGATTTTGTTTTATTGCCTCCAGGCGATCTGGTGCCGATTCCGTTATGGCGTGGACAATTTTTATTATGTGCCCGCGCCCGGCAAACCCATCGCTCTTTATCGCGACTGGCTGGTCATGCTCCTGTGCCGTCCCTTTTTCAAAAACGTCATTTTGCACTGGCACGCCGCCGGGCTGGCCAAATGGCTTGAAACCGCCGTGCAGATCCGGTCGCGCGCCGCCACCTACCGGCTGTTCAAGCCCGTGGACCTCAGCATCGTGCTGTCCCGGTTCAATTTTACCGATGCGGAAAAGTTGTTGTCCCGGCGCATTCGCATCGTTGACAACGGCATTCCCGATCCCTGTCCGGATTTTGCCATGACCGTTCAACCGCGCCGCCGGGCGCGGTATATCGCCCGGGGCAAACTGCTGGCCGGCGAAAAACCCGATGCCCGGGAAATGGCCGATGCCGGTGGCGATCCCCAAATGGTCAAGGTTCTGTTCCTGGCGCATTGCTCGCATGACAAGGGGCTTTTCACCTCGGTGGAAGCGGTTTTGGCCGCCAACCGCCAGCTTGCCGCCCAAGGCTCGGCGGTGCGGATGAAGCTCGCCATCGGCGGCAGCTTTGTCAGCGCCGTGGAAAAGGCGGAATTTGACCGGTTGGTTCAGGCCCGGGAATATGCCGAAACCGTCGAATACCTGGGGTTTGTCTCCGGCCCGGAAAAAAAACGGGTTTTGATTGAAACCGACATTTTCTGCTTCCCGACCTGTTATTTTGGCGAAAACCAGCCGGTCAACCTCATTGAAGCCATGGCTTTTGGCCTCCCCATCGTCACCACGCGCTGGCGCTCGTTGCCGGAGATGCTGCCGCCGGATTATCCCGGCCTGATCGACTCGCAATCACCGGAACAAGTCGCTGCCGCATTGCTCAAGCTGATGAGCGAAAGATCGGGCGAAGCCGTGCGCGAGAACTTCCTGGCGCGGTTTACCGTCGAACGCCACCTGGAAAATCTGGCCCGGGCCATGCGCAGCGTGGAAACCCCTGCTGACGACGCGTCCAGGATCGTTCCCCGGCCCCAGAATTGACCGGCCGGTTTCATTTTCCCCGCGACGTTCAACTCCTGTTTTCGGATAAAGCTTTGCATAAGCGGTGCCGGCAACTATTTTGGCTTCTGTGAAAATCGGATTGCTCCAGCTCAACTCGACAGTTGGCGATTTTGCCACGAACCGGCAAAAGCTGGTGGCCGGCTACGCCAAAGCCTGCGGGCATGGCGCCGAGTTTGTGCTCGCGCCGGAATTGTTTTTATGCGGCTATCCGCCGCGCGATTTGCTCCTGCGCGCCGATTTTATCCATGCCAGCCTGGCCACGCTCGCTGAAACCGCCGGCAGCATCGGGTCCGTTCCGCTCTGCGTGGGTTACGTGGACGAAAATTCCGAGCGTCCCGGGCGCGCCCTCCGCAATTCCGCCGCCGTCTTGCACGACGGGAAAATCGTCTGGCGCACGCACAAATGTCTGCTGCCGACCTACGATGTCTTTGACGAGGACCGTTACTTTGAGCCGGCCAAAAGCGCCGCGCCTTTCGAGTTCAACGGCCGCAAACTCGGCATCACCATCTGCGAGGACATCTGGAACGACGAGGATTTCTGGCCGGAACGGCTTTACCGCCGCGACCCGATCAAGGAGCTCATCGGGCAGGGCGCGGAAATCATCCTCAACCTTTCCGCCTCGCCCTGGCACGACGGCAAGGAAAAGACCCGGCTGGCCATGCTCCAGCGGGTGGCCCGCGACGAGCGCGTGCCGCTGGCCCAGGTCAACCTGGTCGGCGCGAACGATGAATTGATTTTCGACGGCCACAGCGTGGCGCTCAACCGCCGCGGCGAACCGCTCGCGCTGGGCAAAGGTTTCGCCGAGGATGTTTTGGTGGTGGACCTCAATTCCAGCAGGAGTCGGGGTGATGAGACTCAAATTGCAAAAGAATCGGAGACTCCTCACGTCGTCCCCTGCAAGATCGAATGGCCGGCGCGGGAGCAAAATCTGTTTTCGGCGCTGTCACTGGGCGTGCGCGATTACGTTCACAAATGCGGGTTCAAGTCCGCCCTGGTGGGCCTGTCCGGCGGCATCGATTCGGCGCTGGTGGCGGTGCTGGCGGCGGACGCGCTCGGCGCGGACAAGGTGCTCGGCGTTTCGATGCCCGCGCGTTATTCGAGCGAAGGCAGCCTGAGCGACGCCGAGGTGCTCGCCAAAAATCTCGGCATCCGCTACGAAGTTCTGCCGATTGAACCCGTGTTTCAATCGGTGGAAAAACAACTGGCGAAGGTTTTTGCCGGGACCAAACCGAACGAAGCCGAGGAAAATGTCCAGTCGCGGCTGCGCGGGGTGACGTTGATGGCGCTGTCGAACAAATTCGGCGCGCTGGTGCTGACCACCGGCAACAAATCGGAGATGGCCGTCGGCTATTGCACGCTTTACGGCGACATGTGCGGCGCGCTGGCGGTGATTGCGGATGTTTTCAAAACTGACATCTACAAACTGGCGCGCTGGGTGAACCGGGAGCGAACAATCATCCCCGAAGCTTCCATCACCAAACCGCCGAGTGCCGAGTTGCGGCCCAACCAGACGGACCAGGACACGCTGCCGCCCTATGAAACGCTGGACCAGATTCTGGACGCCTACGTGGTGAGAAATCTGGGCAAGGCAGAAATCATCCGGCGGGGGTTCGACGCTGCCGTGGTCAACGACGTCATCAACAAAATCAATTTCAGCGAATACAAGCGCCGCCAGGCCGCGCCGGGGTTGAAGGTGTCGCCCCGCGCCTTCGGCATGGGCCGGCGCATTCCCATCGCCCAGCGGTTCCGAACCGGCTCGTGAGACGGATTTTAACCTGAACCATGATGGTTGCCTTTCCCCCATTCGAGCAGCCGCCGGCCGGTCATCGGGACTGGTATCTTTACGAGGCCGTGCGGGGCGTCCCGCGCCTCCTGCTCATGCTGGACCGCAACCCGCTCAGCCCCACCTACGGCTGTTTCGACCGGGAATACTGGCATTATCGCACGGCGGATTTCCCCTGCGGCATGAACGAGGAATTCTGCCTGGTGCTCGCGCTGGCCTGGGCGACGGAGCACCCGCAAAATCCCTTTTTCAACAATCCACGGCTGCGCGAACTGGCGGAGGCGGCCCTGCGTTTCGCGGTGAAATCCGCCCACGGCGACGGCTCCTGCGACGATTATTTCCCGTTTGAAAAGGCGCGCGGCGCGGCGGCCTTCTCGCTGTATGCCACGACGGAAAGTTTTCAGTTGCTGGGGTTGACGGACGCGGCGCTGCCGGAATTTTTCGCGCGGCGCGGCGACTGGCTGAGGCAACATCAGGAATCCGGGAACCTGTCGAATCACCAGGCGCTCGGCGCGCTGGCGTTGCAAAATGTTTTCGCGCTGACCGGCGCGCCACGGTTCCGCGCGGGTATGGAGCAATTGCGCGACCTGGCGTTGTCGTGGCAGCACGATGAAGGCTGGTTTCAGGAATACGAGGGCGCGGACCCCGGCTACCAGACCGGCACCATTTCCTTCCTGGCCAAGCTGCGGCAGAAGACCGGCGACCCGAAGTTGACGGAGCCTTTGCAACGCGCCGTGGATTTCGCCGCGCACTTCATGCATCCGGACGGCTCGTATGGCGGCGAATACGGCAGCCGCAACACATATCATTTTTACCCGCACGGCTTCGAACTGCTCGCCCGCGAAAGCGCCGGGGCGTTGCAGGTGGCCGAGCTGTTTCTCCGCAAGGCCCTGCCCTGCCGCACCCGCCATTTCAACGACGACAACCGCATGTGCGCCCACTACGTGTATGACTGGTTCCAGGCCTGGCGCGATTACGCGGACGTTCCGGGGCGCAACCAGGTGGCGTGTTTGAGCGAACCGCGAACGGCGTGGTTTGCCGCAGCGGGCTTGCTGGTGGAACGCGACGCGCGCCGTTGCGCGGTGGTGGCGGCGCACAAGGGCGGGGTCATCAAGTTGACGGGCGAGACCGGCCCGGTTTATTCCGACACCGGGCCGATGGTGCAGTTGGAGGACGGCGCGGTGCTGGTGGCGCATCTTGTCAATCGCGCGAATGACGTGAAGTGGGACACGGGCGCGCGGACATTGACCGTTCGAGGCGCTCTGTGCCGCCGCCGGGCGCCGGTCATGACTCCGGCCAGACAGATGGTGTTCCGGCTGCTGGCGCTGACCCTCGGCCGGTGCAATCCGAACTGGCTCCGGGTTCTGATTCAGAAACTGTTCATCACGGGCAAGGCCGCCACGGATGCCACGTTTGCGCGGACCATCCGGTTTGGGGCCGGCACCATCGAAATCACAGACGAGATTGACCTTCACGGCGCGGGCCGGCCGGTCGCTGTCGTCGCCTCGCCGGACAGCACTTCAATTTACGTCGCCAGCTCGAATTCATTCCAGGCCGCAAATCTGTTGCCCGTCCGCCGGCTGGAGAACTTGCTGGCCGCGCTGCGCGAAAAGGGACGGGGCTCCGAAACTTTTGCGGTGCGTTGGCTTTCCATCCCATGAAGCGCCTGCTCTCGTTGCTGGTCAGTCTGGCCATACTGGCGATCATCTATTGGCGGATGGATTTCACCCGGATGGGTCCGGTCTTTCGCGATTGTAACCCGTTCTGGCTGGTGTTGAGCCTCGGCATGGTGGTGCCGCTGACGATGATGACGGCCTGGCGGCTGGACCAGTTGATGCCGGGCGGCGCGCGGCTGGGCATCGGAGAATCCAACCGGCTCATTCTCGTGGCCAGCGTGCTGAATCTCGTCCTGCCGTCCAAGATGGGCGACCTCGCCAAGGCGTGGTTTATCAAGGAACGCGGCCACGCCAGCGCCAGCCTGGCGTTCGCGCTGGTGGTGTTTGAGAAAACGTGCGACATGCTTTCGCTGCTGCTTTGGTGCGCGTTCGGGCTGCTGCTGTATCCGCAAAAAGATGCGTTGTTCTGGATCATGACGGTCTGCGTCACAGGCGGGCTGGTCGGCGGACTGGCACTGCTGGGCTCGCCGGCGCTGGCCGAACTGGCGTTCCGGACCGGCGCGCGGCTGGCTCCGGCCAGGGCGCGGGCGAAACTGGAGCAACTGCGGCTGGCCTGGCGTGAAATGCACGATGGTTTCTGGCGCGACCGCGCCCGGCTGGCGCTGGTCAGCGCGACCTCGGTGTTCATCTGGTTCCTGCACCTGCTGCAAATCTGGATGTTCATTCTGGCCTTGCGGGCGCACACCCCGTTTCTGGCCAACCTGGCGCTGGCGCCGCTGGCGATCCTGGCGGGCTTGCTGCCGCTGACGCTTGCGGGCATCGGCACGCGGGACGCGGCTTTGATCCTGTTTTACCATCCTTACCTGAATGCGCCGACGGCGGCGGCGCTGGGAATTCTTTGCACGATGCGCTACGTGCTGCCGGCGGTAGGTGGCATGCCTTTCACGGCCCAGTATTTGCCCGGCTTGAAGCTGGCCCGAAAGGGCATGGCGGGAAAAAATGCTGAAAAGTAAACCGCGTCAAATCATCAAAGTGCTTGTGCGGCAAAACTCCAAATGGTTACCTTGAAGATGTCTTTATCAGGACATGAAACTTGTCATTCAGATTCCCTGCTTTAACGAGCAGGAAACCCTGCCGGTGACGATTCGCGACCTGCCGAAGTCCATTCCGGGAATTGACCAGATTGAAATCCTGGTGGTGGATGACGGCAGCACGGATCGGACCGTGGAAGTGGCGCGGTTGTGCGGGGCCCACCACATCTTGAGTTTGGGCACCAATCGCGGCTTGGGCCGCGCCTTTGCAGCGGGGATGGAAAAGGCGGTGTCGCTCGGCGCGGATATTGTCGTCAACACGGATGGGGACAACCAATACGTGGGCGCCGATATTGCGAAGCTGGTGAAGCCGGTCTTAGAGCACCAGGCGGACATGGTGGTGGGTTGCCGCCCAATCATCGATCATCCGGAATTCAGCCCGTTGAAGAAGATGCTGCAACTGGCCGGCAGTTGGACCTTGCGGCTGCTTTCCAAGACGAGCGTGCGCGATGCGGCATCCGGTTTCCGCGCGTTTTCACGGGAAGCTTGCAAACGGCTGATTATTTACTCCCGGTTTTCCTATTGCATGGAATCATTGATCCAAGCCGGAAATTCGCATTTGCGGGTGGATTCGGTTGACATCCGGGTGAACTCAACCACCCGGCAATCACGCCTCTTCAAGTCCACGCCGGAGTATCTCTGGAAATCCAGTGTCATCATGGTGGCCATGTTTGTCCACTACCGGCCCAGCCTTTTTTTCGGCCTGTTGTCGGGAGTCAATTTGGCCGGCGCAGCATTCCTGGGTTTGCGCTTTCTTTACCACATCTATCTTGCGCCGGCTTCGGCGGTGCATCGGACTTACATTCCGTCGCTCATCCTGCTGGCCGTTCTGGCGATTTTTGGCGCCGGATTGGCGGCCCTGGCCGTCATTGCGGATTTGCTGCGGGGAAACCGCCGGTTGATGGAGGAAATAGTCTATCAACTGCGGCGACAGGCGGCGGAACTCGCAAGCAGCATGCCGGCGTCTTCGCCAAATCATCCGGCGGAAAAATCGGGGCTGCCATTCAAGACAACTCCCGGTTAATTTAAAGCAGAGTTGACGCGGCTGCCGATTTTACTCTGGTTTGTATGCCGAGACAGGCAGCAACACTTTTCGGCGAAATAGTTTCCAGGTTTCCACACCGCGAGTCAGTTTGCTGGTATAATCGTGACTCAGCACCAATTCGTAATCGCCGGATTGTTCCACATAGCGGCAAAGTTCCGGGTATTGTTCTTCCACGCCGCCGCCCATAATTACATAGTTGACTTGTCGGCGGTTTAATTCTCCTTGATTCGCGTGCGGCGCGAGCAACAGGACGTCGCGCCCCAACGAATAAGGGCGGAAAAAGGCCAGCAGGGGACGATCATCCCCAACCAAAACAACCACGGCGGGCTCATCTCCGGGAATGGCCTGCACGAGCGCTTCCCCGGTTCGCGCCCGTTCGGGCATCAACAAGTAAGGGTCCATTACTTTGGCCAGTCGCTTGAATCGCGGCGCCGCCGCCAACGCCTGGTGAACCCGGTTGGCCGGCCAAAGCGGGCGTTCGGGATTGAGCACCAGTGATAACAGGCTGCTGGCCAGGCAAAGATACAGGCTGATCCGCAGAACCTGCGGACGCATCAAGTTCCAGCCCACCATGGCCAGAGGAACGGAAAAAAGCAGGAATACACTATAGCTTCGGCCAACCGCCTCCGGAACAAAATACGACAAGGCCAGACAGTAACCAGCAACGCCGGTGATCATTGTCCAACCGCGCCATGAATACAGCTCTCGCCGAGCACGCCGGATGGACAGAACCACACCGGCAACCAGCAGGACGAACAACACCAGCCCCGGCGATGCCCGGTCCACCATGGCAACGGGACTGCTTCTCAGATTGAAGCGCGGCACCAGATTCAAAACACCCAGATGCGAAATGATCGGCTCCAGCCAGCCATTCAGGGCCAGGGCCAGGGGATTAACAGGGGGTTGGATTCCCTGCCAGAGCATCATGACTGTTCCAAGCAATACATTCCACACCGGGCTGCCTGAAAACGAGGAGTTCATCCCTTTTCCCGACCAGTTTTGATAAGTTTCATAGTTCAGGATCCAGCTCAATACCGGGGAACAAATCAACCAGAGCGGTATGAACGCCGGCAGCCATCGCCAGCGGAACGCTTTCCACGGTGTCGAGGGCGACATCCAGAACCAGATCCCCAGCGGCAACACCAACACAATCACATGAGGTTTGGCATCGGCGGCCAGGAGCAGACACAACACCGCCGAGGGAATTTCCCGCCAGTCGCGGGTGCGTTCAAATTGCATCACAAAACGCAGGCCCAACAGAATCAGTGTCGCCAGGAACAAATCGTTGGCGGCTTCACACGCCTGAAGCACCGCAAAAGTCGAGGTGCTGGCGATGAACGCCATGGCGCGGCTTTTGGAGAGGCTGCCGCTGATTTCCAAAGCCCAGTCGAAGGCAACAAAATAGAATATGACCAGACTCGCATAATTCCAAAATGCAACCAGCCGGTCGCCCGCCAGTTGAATGAGTGGAAGCGTTATCAGTCCCCACCCTTGCGGCATGTAATTCAGCCGGGGATCCGCCGTCTGAATGTGACGTACATGATTGTCCTGCCACCATAGCAGAATCCGGGGCAGCCGGTAGGTCAGCGCATCCAACATCGTGGGCGGATAAGCGACTGCCGCCACCAATGCCAGCAGCGCGACCAAAATGAATGGCCAGAAGGCCAGCGGTTCCCCGGCCGACGCCCATAAATTGTTCCAAGAGCCGGCTTCCCGGCGTGCCACGGCGACCGTGGCCAGTATGCCGGCCAAACACAGCCATTCCTGCCAGTCCAGTTTGTGCAACCAGCTCAAACCCCACCCGCTAACAGTCAGGAAAACGATTAAAAAAACGAAAGCCCGCATCCAGGCTGTGCGGCCAACAATTGTGTCCGTCATAAGCCGTTAAAACCACAAACACTGGAAAATTTGACCAGGCAAGACTTCATCAGTATCTCAAATGGGTTTGTTTTTAAGGGTTGAGTATCAAGCAACGTTTGCCAATTGCCAAGCCGAATGTTAATAAACCGCGCCATGACCTTCTCCATCATCACCCCGAGTTTCCGCAGTTCGCGGTGGCTCAAGCTCTGCATTGCCTCCGTGGCCGACCAGCAGGGCGTCGCATGGGAACATCTGGTGCAGGATTCCTGTTCGGACGACGGCACGCAGGACTGGCTGCCGCACGATCGCCGCGTCCGCGCCTTCATCGAAAAGGACGGGGGCATGTACGACGCGATCAACCGCGGCTACCGGCGGGCGCAGGGCGACCTGCTGGCCTATCTCAACTGCGACGAACAATACCTGCCCGGCGCGCTCAAGACCGTTCAGGATTTTTTCGCATTGCACCCTCAAATCGAGGTCGCGCTGGCCGGCACCATTGTCACCGATGGCGAAGGCAAATACGTTTGCCATCGTCATTCCCTGGTGCCCCATCCGCAGACGGTCTGGTTTCGGTTCCCGATATTGACCAGCTCGATTTTCATCCGGCGGCGGGTGATTCACGAACGCGGCATTTTCTTCGACACCCGCTGGCGCGACCTGGGGGATTTCCACTGGGTTCTGGCGATGATGAAGCACCGGGTGCCCATGGCCGTTTGCAATTCATTCACCTCGGTTTTCGCTGATACCGGCGAGAACATGAATTTGAAACCGAACGCGATCCGCGAAAAAAATGAAACCGCGGCCATGGCCCCGGGCTGGGTGCGAAGGCTGAAGCCGGTCTGGATTGCGCATCACCGGCTGCGCCGGCTGGCCGCCGGTCATTTTTCGTTGAAGCCGGCGAGTTACTCCATTTACACGCTGGCAAGCCCCGAACAGCGCGTGCGATTTGACGTTTCCAAACCCACGGCGGTCTGGTGGAACCGGTTGTGAGCGGCGCGATTTGCCGCCCCCTGATTTGGAGCCTCCACCCTGGGGCGAAGGCATTACTCCTTCAGACGGTTGGTCTCTCGGTCCGGGCCTGTGGTGTCGGGTCTGCGGCCGCCAACGCAACCTCAAGAGGCATTGATTCCAGGGCGGGCGCGCTCTCCGGCGCGGACGGGGTGGCGCCGATTTCGCGAAACAACTCCAGGTTGGCGTTCACCCAGCGATGAAGTTTCCGGAGGCCCTGGTTGACGGAACAGGAGGGACGCCAGGCAAAATCCGCCAATGCCTTGCTGATGTCCGCGACAAACACTTTTTGATCGCCCCGCCTAGGCGCGGCAAAATTGACTTCAACCGGCGCCGCGCTTTCCGTCTCGATCCAACGAATGAGTTGCATGATGGAGAACTGGTTCTGCGGACCGCCGCCGATGTTATAAACCTGGCCGGCAACTTTATCGCGTTTCTGCCACGCCCGGCAATAAGCCTCAACCAGATCGTCAATGAAGAGAAGGTCACGGGTCTGTTTTCCGTCGCCAAAAATGGTGATGGGCCGGCGCAGGGCCTGGGCAATCAGGAACCAGGCGACCCACCCCTGGTCCTCCATGCCAAATTGCCGGTATCCATAGATGCAGGATTGCCGGAAACAGACGGTGGCCAGTCCATAAATCCGGGCATAATCCCGGACATACTGGTCCGCCGCCCCCTTGGAACAGGCGTAGGGCGAAAAAAAATCGAGCGGCTGCTCTTCCGAAATTCCCCCGGGAAGATCGGCCCATTGGTAACGGCCATCGCGTTCAACGATTGGGATCCCTTTCAGACTGCCATAAACCTTGTTGGTGGAGGCGAAAATAAAGAGGGCCTCCGGAGAAAACAGGCGGACGGCCTCCAAAAGATTGAAGGTGCCCAGAAGATTATTCTCCAGGTCATGCCGCGGACTGGTGAGGGAGGAGGACACGGCAACCTGCCCCGCACAATGAACCACCAGGTCGTATCGTTCCCGCCGGAAATTTTCGGTTACCGCCTTTTCCTCGCGGACATCAGTCCGGGAAAAATGGACCGGGCCGGAACTGTGCAACCACTGGAGATTGCTTTCCGCGCCGCAGCGGGAGAGGTTGTCCCATACAAACACATCCCATCCCTCCTGCAAAAAGCGGCGCGCCGTGTTGACACCGATGAACCCTGCTCCTCCAGTAATAAGCACTTTTGGGATTCGGCGCTTTCGCATTTCCATGAAATTGGCATGTCAGCGGGTGCTAGGAAAGAGAGAAATTCAATCAACCTTGAAGCTTACGCTGCGGAAAGCGCCTGCACGATTCTTTCGGCCACAGCCGGCCAGGGATGGCGTTGCTGCAGCCATTTCGACCAGGCGTGAATGGTTTCCGGAGATGCGGTCAGGGCCCGGTTCATCGCCTGAAGAAAGGACTCTTCCGAATCGTTGGCAAAGGGGCAACCGGTTTCGCCCATCGCTTCACGCAACGGCGGAATGTCCGAGAAGACCGGGCAACTGCCCTCCAAAACCGCTTCCACGGGCGGCATGCCAAACCCCTCGTACTCGGAAACATAGACAACCGCCCGCGCCCGGCGCATCATGTCGCGCGCTTGCGCGGGAGGCACCCGGCCAATCCACCGCCAGTTTGGCCCTTCGGGCTTTGCCATTTCAGGCGGGAGAATTCCGATGCACTCGATGACACCGTCATACTGCGATTCCTGAAGCCAGCGGTTCAGAAAACGGATGGCGATGTCCGTCCGTTTGTGCGGCATGCCGCTGGCAAACAACAAAACCCGGTTTTCCTTTTCCGTCCGTCCCGGTTCGGGCGCGGCAAAACCGTACCCCGCCACAATCACCCTGGAGGCGGGCAATCCATTGCGTTGAGCCCAGCCGGTCAGCTCGCGTTTCGAAAACTCGGTGTTGGTGAAAATCACCGTGCTTTGTCGCAGCGTCGCCGCCAGGCTGCGGGAAAAGTAGAACGACTCCAGTTTCGACTGATGCCCGGGATAACGCCGGCGGTAGAAATCGTCCATGATGTCGTGGACAAAAGCCGCGACTTGCAGGCGCGGGCGCGCCATAAACGAGCCGAAGCCCTTCGGCAGAAAGAGCCAGCGATGCCCCGTGGCCTGCGCCGACCGGTAAAGGCCCCACTGGTCCCACCAGATGCGGCCCCACCGGCTCCGGTGGGCGGCGTTGAAGTCCTGGACGCGCGCCTTTGCCGCCAGACGCAACTCCGGGGAAACCGTGCGGTTGCTGAAGACCGTGAGCTTCTCCAGCCGGGGATGCTCCGACAGGTGCTGCGCCAGTTGCAGCGAGAAATTATAAATCCCGATGGATTTGGTCGTTTCGACGTTCTGGTCGGCAATCGAATAGGCCAGATTTATCATGATGGATTTTCCGGGTCGTATCAGGCTGCCGGCAGGGCTTCAATCATGTTGGGCCTGCCAGATCTCCGAGTTCATCAACGAAGCTGCCGGCATTTTGCGCCGAATGGCCGCTGCTGTCACGCGATATTCTTTCGAGAAACAAGCCCGGTCTCACTGGCGGGAATCAGATTGGCAACCCGCGCAGAGGAAAAGCGGCGGGAGGAAGCTCGCGGAAAAGGCGATGAAGCTTTTATGCCTTTCCACCGGCGGTTTAAGCCGGAAAATGGCGTGGACGCTGGCGTTTTTGTTTTGCAGAATGGCGCCCGCGAATAATCCGCACCAGCAATATGAGGCAAATAATTTCCGTGATTGCGCCGTGTTTCAACGAGGAGGCTGTCTGGCGTCGATGGTTCAAACCATTGACCATGGCGACGACAATGGAAAGCAAGTTGCGGGAAGTTCAGCGGATGAAGGCCCCGCGATGCCTGATGGGCGCGGTTGGGGGAGAATGCGCCGACATCAACGATTGATTCATCCCACTTTGTTTACCGAACCACTATGAAAATTGGCATCTTGGGCGCCGGGCTGGGCGGTCTTTCGCTGGCATACCTGCTGCAAGAGAGCGGACAAGTCGATGGCATCGAACTTCTGGAGAAAGCCGCGGAGCCGGGCGGTCTTTGCCGTTCCTATGCCTTTGCCGGCATCAAGGGCGACGTGGGCCCGCACATCCTGTTTTCCAAGAATGCCGCCGTCCTCGAGTTGTTGGTGGGCATCCTGGGGGACAACGTGCACAAGTTGCGGCGGTCCAGCAAAATCCTCCACGACGGCCGCTTCATCAAGTACCCGTTTGAGAACGAATTGTCGGCGCTCTCCGCGGCGGAGCGCGATTACTGCCTCAACACGTTTCTCCACAATCCCTACGGACAATATCCGCCGCAGAACATGCTCCAATTCTTCCTCGCGACATTCGGGGAGGGGATCACCAACCTCTACCTGCGGCCCTACAACGAAAAGATCTGGAAATTCGATCCCGCGTTCATGGACACGCAGATGGTTGAGCGGATTCCCAAGCCGCCGCCGGAAGACATCATCAAAAGCGCGCAGGGAGTTGCCACGGAAGGTTATTTGCATCAACTCTACTTTTTCTATCCCCGGCAGGGCGGAATCCAGTCGCTGGTGGACGGTTTTCTAAAGAAGCTGGGCCCCAAGGTGGCCATCCGCACCGGCACCGAAGTCCGCCGGGTCACCCGGTCGGCAACTCGCTGGCAGGTGCTGGCCTCCGATGGTGTCGAGCACGCCTGCGACCGCCTGGTTTCTACCATCCCCATTCCCGAGCTGATTGCCAGCCTCGAGCCGCCCGCGCCGGCGGAAGTGGTGAAAGCAGCGGGGGATTTGAAGTTCAACTCGATCGCAATCTGCTTCCTCCATGTCACGCGCGACCACCTGGGCGACAACCTTTCCTTCACGGTGGCCGACGGCCGGGTCCTGCTTCACCGGATATCGAAGCTCGATTTCCTGCTGCCCGAGGACGCGCGCGACGGCACCGCCCGGCTTATGGCGGAGGTCACCTACCGCCAGGGGGACCGGATTTCCGGATTGAGCGATGAAGAATTGAAGAACCGGGTAGTGGAAGACCTCCTGCTGCTCAAACTCATCGACAGCCGCGAAGTTGTCCAGGCGCAGGCCCTGGTCCGCCAGAAGTACGCCTACGTCATCTACGACCTCGATCACCGTCGCAACATGCGCATCGTGCGGGAGTATTGCGAGGGGCAACTGGGGCTCATCCTGCACGGACGCTTTGGCGAGTTTGAGTACATCAACATGGACGCAGTCGTTGAGCGGTCGCTGAAGCGGTCGCACGAGCTTCTGGGAACTAAAACCATTTCCTGATAACAATCGGCACATTCTCCAGACGGTAGCGTTGTGGCGCGGCCATCATCCCCGGCGGCGCGGCAGCGCCGCCCTACCCCCTTTTGCAACGATTGTCGCTGGGAATTGGGATAAAAGCGCATAATCTGCCGGGCACACCGGCGGAATCTTACGGCGGAATGGCCTGTATTAATTGATGCCGCGGCGCAATCGGGAATTCGAAGCTTGCTTCAAGGGGGATTTTCCTGTGTACTTTGATGGTATGATGACAGTCGTGACATCAAGTCATCTTCTATGAAGAAACCCGAGCCCGACATCCAACCGGCGAGCACTGCAGATCCGGTCCGACAATTTCCGGTAAGCGTTATCGTCAACGTCTTCAACGAGGCCGACACGATTGAGCGTGAAATCCGCGAGATACACACGGAAATCGTCAAAAAACTGCCCGGCTCCGAGCTGATCGTGGCCGAGGATGGCAGCACCGACGGCACCAAGGAAATCCTTGGACGTTTAAAAGCAGAGCTGGGGATCATTCATTCAACCAGCCGCGAACGAAAGGGCTATGCGAAGGCTTTCCGTGACGCCGTGGCGTTGGTGCGGAATCCCTACGTTTTTTTCAGCGACACCGGCGGGAAGCAGGACTTCAAGGATTTCTGGAAGCTCTACCCATATTGCGACCGCTACGGCATCGTGACCGGAGTGCGCTCCGGCAGGCGGGACCAGCTCTACCGGCGGTTGATGACCTGGATCTACAATTTTTTGTTGCGGCGGTATTTTCATGTGAGCCTCTACGATGCCGACGCGGGATTTCGCATTTACCAGGCCGGTTTGATCCGGAAAATCGCCAATGAACCCTGGGTGAATCGCCACCTCATCTCTTCGGAACTGGCATTGCGGGCCATCTACAGCGGCTTCCAGGTCAAGGAAGTGCCGGTTCTCTACCGTCAGCGCGCCGGGACATCGCGAGGGCTGCCGCCGGCCAAAATCCCCAAGGTCATCATCAGCGTTCTGAAAAATTTTTCACGCCTGAAGCAGGTGCTCACAGCGCCGGATTACCGCCCGGCTGCCGGGCTGGAAGGCGCTTCACCCGCTCCGGCGCAGCGAATCCCCGACCCTCCGGTCCGGTCTTGAGGTTCACGAGGTCGCACATGAAATTGCTCCTGACCACCTTGTTTCACAAAAACCGGCAGTTTTTCCTCTACTGCGTCTTTGGCGCGAGCGGGGTCACGCTGGACTTTCTCACTTATTCCGCCGTCGTCAGATGGGGCGGAGGGCATTACCAGATTGCCAATGGCATTGGCTACGCCGCCGGCACGGCGCTCTCGTTTGCCCTGAACGCCGGGTTCAATTTCAAGACCCGCGACTGGCTGCCGTTGCGCTTCATTTCCTTTTTCAGCGTGGCGGCGCTGGGCTGGGCCGTCTCCGCCGGCGTGCTTCACTTCACCGTGGGCCGGCTGGGACTCGACAAGTATCTGGCCAAGGTGGTGACGATTTTTGTGGTCGTGCCCCTGCAATACAATCTCAACCGGCTCTTCTCCTTCCGGAAAAGCCAGAACCAGGCCCGCTGAATGTCCGGCCCCCCGGATTATTCCACTCCCCAAGCCAGGCCGCCCGGATCATGGTTTGTGCCCGCCGTCCTGCTGGCGCTCGTTTTCTGTGCGCTGGCGATTCGTTCGGAAAGCTATTGGATGGATGAAGCCGGCACGGCGACGATTGCGCTCCAGCCCACGCCCGCGGCCTGGTGGCAGGCCATGTTGCAGGATGGCGGCTCCAGCACGCAGATGCCGCTATACATGGTTTATCTGTGGGGTTGGGAGAAGATTTTTGGCCACGGCGAATGGTGGCTGCGCGCGGCCAATCTCCCGTGGCTCGCGCTGGGATTGCTGGCGATTCCCCGGCGGCAACCCGCCTTCCTGCTGGTCATCGCCCTCAGCCCCTTCCTCTGGTTTTATTTGAACGAAGCCCGGCCCTACGTCATGCAAATCAGCCTCGGTTTGTTATTGTTGGGTGCGTTATGGCGCCTGGCCGGGCGGCCGGAGCCGCAACATCAGCCGGCGCCCGGGGATAATCTTTGGACGTGGGGGTTTGGGCTGGGGTTGGTCGCGCTGGCCGGCAGCAGCCTGCTGGGAATGATCTGGGCGGGCGCGGCGCTGGCCACCGCCCTGCCGGTGTTGGGTTGGTCAAGAACTTTCCAACTCGTCCGGCGGCAGTTGTTGCTCCTGGTCCTGGCAACCCTGTCGTTTCTCGCGCTCGCCGGTTATTATCTGTGGTCGCTGAAACATGGCGCCCGGGCCACGCCGGGTTCGACCGGCGTCGGCAGCACGCTCTTTTGCGGCTATGAATTGCTGGGCTTTGCCGGGCTGGGTCCCGGACGGAACCAGATCCGGGCCGGGGGACCGGCGTTGCTGCTTCCGTACGCTCCACTGCTGGCGATTCAAGCCGTGGTCGTCACGGCCGTGCTCCTCGCCGCCGGCAAACACCTCGTCCAAAACGCCCCGCGTCGTGTCTGGCTGGGGGTGACGGTCATCCTGGGCGCAGCCGTGGTTTTTCTGCTGGCGGCCGGCGGGTTGAAGCATTTCCGCGTGCTGGGCCGCCACTTTGCGCCGTTGGCGCCGGTCGTGCTTTTGTTGCTGGCCATCGGCTGGCATCACCTCTGGTCGCGTGCTGGCTGGCGCCGGGGGTTGGCCGTTCTTTTTCTGATCTCCAGCCTTGTCTCCTGCCTTTCGCTCCGGCTGGCGCAACGCCATGCCAAGGACGATTACCGGACGGCGGCGGCCATGGCCATCGCGGCGAACGCGCGCGGCGAACGGGTCTGGTGGTGCGCCAACGAAGTCCCCGGACTTTACTACGGCGTGCCCCTGTCTGCTTTAAACCGCGTCGCCGCGCCCGGCCAGGTGTGGCTGGTGGCGAATTCGACCGGGCAACTGCTCACCAACCAGCCGCCGCCGGATCTGGTGATTCTGTCCAAACCGGACCTCCACGACTATCAGGGTTTCGTCCGTGCCTTTCTGCAACAAAACCATTATCAGCCGACCCAGGAACTCCCGGCCTTCACCCTTTGGCGGAAGAATTAAACAGGCTGGCCGCGCCCGGCCGTCGGCGTATTTCCCCTTGAAACCGGCGAGTTGCTCCATCTGCACCGGCGAGACCCGGAATCACACATTCCATTTGACACGGCCGAATCCATGACCGTCGGTGGAACCGGCTGCGAGGGTAACGGTTGGCTGATCAAAGTTAAATTGCCAGTTGGACACGGACAGGCACAAATGTCAACGAAGCGCTCCCTTTGCCCAAGAAAAACAGAGGGCGGATCGGAAAAGTGACTTGCAAATTTGTGGAACAGGAAGAAAATCAAGAAAAAGGCCCAGGCTGGTCGTGGGCAAGAAACCAGATGGGAAATGCCTGCAAAAACATATTATTTTGCCCCTCATACAAATCAAAATTTCTGAAAATCAGCGTGCATTCGGACCTGACTTGATTCGGGCAACAGCCATAGTCCTTGTTCTTTTGAGTCACACGTTTCCGGGTGGAACCATGTTTCCAATCATTGGGGTAGTTCGTAATTACTGGGGCGTTTGGGGGGTTGAAATCTTTTTCGTGCTAAGTGGTTATCTGATCGGGGGTATTCTGATTACAAACCTCCATGACGGCCGACTGAATTCATTGGGAGGAGCTTTATCATTCTGGAAGCGCAGATGGTTTCGCACATTGCCCGACTATTATCTATTTTTTGTCCTGTTTTTATTAATTGCACGTTTTGATGAGGGGCGTTTCCCTCTGGGGTGGGAAAAATTCCTTTGGTTTGGGCAGGCGCTTTTATCAACCCCCCAGGAGTTTTTTAATCTGGCTTGGAGCCTGTCTGTAGAAGAGTGGTTTTATATTTTGTTCCCCATCCTTCTATTAATACTTTCAAAATTAATCGCCAAGCGCGAGCACGTCATCCTTGCCGCCATAACAATATTTCTGATTGCGCCAGTGATTGTCAGATGCTTTCTTCCGGCAGACTCCTGGGATTCGGGCGTCAGAAAGGTAACCTTGCCGAGACTTGACTCCATTACCTATGGAGTCTGCCTGGCATTCCTTAAAAACCATCGTGCCCCGATTTGGAATTTAATGATCAAAAGTTGGCCGATAGGAATAATTGCAGTAGTCGGCTTGTTTGGCCATGCTTGTTTGCACACAGTTTTCTTGGGATATTTTACTTCGGATTCGGTTATCTACCGCGTATTCTACTTCTGCTTCATATCAACAACTATCGCGTTGCTGTTTCCCAGAATCGTCAGCATGACAACACCGACTGGTTGGTGGGCCACGATTATCCGAAAACTTAGTCTGTGGTCTTACTCGATTTATTTGAGTCATGTTTTCTTTCTCTGGTTAATTATGAAGGGTTTCAAGCTGTTGGATTGGCCTTTGTATCCGGGGGGGGCGTGATCGTCTTGCGCGACGTGCTTACTTGGCTCACGACGATCCCGTTTTCGGCGATGGTATACAAGTTCTATGAAAAACCTTGGATGGATCTTCGTGACCGACCATTGAAAACAATTTTTTGCCGGTTTCGATGAGGCACCGAAAGACGTCATATGCGGGTGTTATTCGTATCCGTTCATGGCCATGTCATTTTGTTTGCGCGAAATTGAAGCATCAAATTGGGAAGGGAGGCCTAACAGCGTCAATCGCCACAATAATTCGTTGCCGTCCGCATTTTTTCGTTCTAATTGCCTCGAGTCGCTACTGCGAATAAGGAAGTTCCTGTCCTTAGCCGGCCTTGCAGGGCCTTTCTTTGTTCGAAGGCATAGGCCCAATGCATCAGCATCGGAACCGGCCAGGGAGGCACCTGCAAATAATCCACGTAGGTTTTGGCGGGTTTTTGTTGCGGATTCGGTTTGGCTGACTGTCTCCGCATGCGACGAAGTACGGGAACCATCCAGGCTCCCCACCAGAAAATTTCCCGGACCGTCAACCCCGTGTCTGAGAAGGCGGCGCGCAGCGTTTCCGGCAGATACCGGCGGCGGTGGCCCTGGACCTCATCAAAATCTGAAAAGAGTTCGGGCAACGCCGGCACGCTGACAATGGCCACCCCGTCCGGTTGGAGGAGTTGGGCCATGCGCGCAATCGCCCCCCGGTCATCATCCAGGTGCTCAATCACGTCCAAGGCCAGCAGGGCGTCAAATCGTGCATGATCCCCGGGCAAAGCCTGGTTTAAATCCGCTTCAATCAAACGTCTCCGGGGGCGATCGATCAATTCCAGGATGCGCCGGGAAATGTCAAATCCCACGGTCTGATACCCCGCCTTGTCCAAAGCGTCCAGATTGGTTCCCCAGCCGCAACCGACATCGGCAACCGCGGCTGGAGCGTGGATGCCGTGCTTTTCCAAAACGGCCAAAGCCAGCTTCGCCCGCGCCAGCCACCACGGATGTTTCCTGACTTTTGCCAGGGCATCCATCAAGATTGCCTCGGGCATGTTTTCGTCCGCAACACCCTGTGACCAGACCGTGATCATTTTGCACTGTCCTGATTGGATTGTTCGCGTTCCATGCCCAAGGTTTCCCGGATGATCCACCGCGGGCGTTGCTTCACCTCGTTGTAAATGCGTCCGATAAATTCCCCCATGACTCCCAGAATGAGAAATTGCATCCCCCCGATGAAAAGAATCAGGCAGATCATGGAAGTCCAGCCCGGCACTTCCGCCGGGTAATGCCCCAGCAGCCGGAAATTCAAAACCTTCCAGGCGAGCAAAAGGACCGCGGCGGCCAGCGACACGGCCAGGCTCACAAACCCCAGGTAGGTGGCCATTCTTAATGGCAGCGGCGAGAAGGCAAACACCCCGTCCATCGCCAGCCGCAACAGCTTGCGCATGGGATATTTGGTTTCGCCGGCGGCTCGGGCTTCGCGCTTGTACTCGATGCCAATCTGACGAAAACCGCTCCACGCCCGCAAGCCGCGCACGAATACGTTCCGTTCCGGCATCTGCCGCAATACCGCCACCACCCGCTGGCGCATCAGGCAGAAATCCCCGGAATCGAGCGGAATGTCCACTTCCGAGATGAATCTGAGCAGCCGGTAAAAGACCGCATAGCAAACCCGTTTGAACCAGCTTTCCTTGCGTTGCCGCCGCACGGCATAAACCACATCATAGCCTTCCTTGAGCCTGGCCAGTCCGCCGGCCAGAAATTCCGGCGGATCCTGCAAATCGGCGTCCATCACCGCCACAAATTCACCGCGGGCATGGCACAAGCCGGCGAACACGGCCGTTTGGTGCCCAAAATTCCGCGAAAACGAGATGACCTTGAAACGCGGGTCGCTTTGGTGCAGGGCGCGCAATTGCTCGAAGGTGTCATCCCGCGAACCATCGTCCACCAGAATCACCTCCCAGGATGCGGCCGTGGTTGAAAGGCTTTGCAACAGGCGCGCCTGCAACAACGGCAGCACCTTGCCTTCATTATAACAGGGAACGACTAGGCTTAATTCTGGCTGGGCGCTGTTCACACCTTTATGTTTTCACAACCCGCCGGCTGGTCGAGAAGTATTTTGGTACAAATAATAAGAGTCATCCAAATCGGGTTTGTCGCCCGGCCGGCGGTGGGCAATGGCACGGCTGTACCACGCCAGCATTCGTTTTGTCCAGGGCAGCCCGGGGAAAATTTCGCCCTGGCTGTGATTGATTGCCCGGCCCAGATCGGGCGTTTCGCTGGCGGAAAGCAGATAACTTCCGGAGGCCGCCCGCCAGCCGGCAAGATTCGTCACCACCACCAGATGCCGGTCCAACATTTCCGGCAGACGTTCCGCCATGCTGGCGAGTTTCGGGTCACGGTCGGCGGCAACCACAATCACATCCGCGCGTCCGGTCTGGCTGCGGATCAATTTAATCAAGGAGAACTGGCTGGCATTGTGCGTCCGGGAGAGCATCAGCACACCGAATCCGTAAACAAAGGCCGCCAGCAAGGACAGGGCGGGGACAAAAAACCTGCGCCCGCGGTGGGCATCCGGAACCGTGGCCAGGGCGGGTGCTTCAGTCTGTTTCCATGCGCCGACGGACAAAATCAATCCCAATAGAAAAAAATGGCATGACATCCACGGGTGATGGCCAAAATAATTCCGCATGAATAAAATTTCGGACACCGCCACCAGCAAGGGCAGGAAAAACCACAGATGCCCCGGTTTGAATTGGCCGGATCGCGGCCTGAAACACCAGGCCAGCAACAACCCTGCCGGCAGAAATCCGATTAAATTGACGAACCCCACGCGCAGCATGGCCGTCCTCGTGGCCAGGCCCACACCATAACCGGCGTTGCCCCAGGTGTAGCCCGATAATAATTTTAAAAGGCTCGTGTGTTGCCCCAGCGCGTCGGCCGATTTGCTAGCCAGGCTCCCTCCCACAATGGCCGTTGCGGCCAATCCGGCAATCCCGGCGTACAGAACCACCCGGCGCCAGGTTACGGCGCGCGTCACCAACAGCGTTGCCAGCAACATCGCGTGGACAAAAGCCGTGGTCCAGTTTAGTGCTGAGTATAACAGCACCATGCCCGCCAACCCGGCCCACCACGCTGCCGGCAGGACGGGCCGCTGCAGCAGGCTGATGATCGCGGCGCAAAACGGAAAACCAATCAATGCACAGGTAAGATTGGGATCCAGGGTGATCTGCCAGCTGATGAAACCCGGAGTCAAAACCGTGATGGCCGCGGTCCATAACGCCCGTTCATTCCGCCCCAGCAGGTGCCAGATGGAAAAAAATACCGCGCTGATGGATATCACAAAATAAGGCATCATCTGCAAACGCAGCGGGGAAAAGAGATGCTCGATGAAGAAGGCCGGATACAGGCTGGCCGCCCGATGGCCCGCATAAATTTGCGGATGACTCAAGGCTTCATAGCCTCCGGGATTGGCCACCAGATTGCCCTGAAGTTTGAAAAACCCAAAATCGTCCCAATTGCGGATGACATTATCCGTCCATTCCATGCCCAGGCCGTCATCGGCAAAGTGAACCAAAAAAACCGATCCCAGGATGACCGGTATGACCACAAAAAGTTTTGCCGCGAAAGTAAACCGCATGGCTCAATGAATCGTTATGGGATGATGCGGATCCGATCATCATCTGACAATGAAAAACCCCGGCGGAACGAGCGAGGGGCGTTGGCTGATCTTTGTGCAATTGGATAACCGGAGGTCCCGCAGGGGCATTATAGCGAATCATCGTAACATTGGCACACGAAGGATTCATCAAACCAGGCGCAACATGGTAGGGCGGCGCTGCTGCGCCGCCTCGGCAAGGCCGAGCGGCAGCTCGGCCCTACCAGTTCCTCTGCGCCAAAGTTGTTGTGATTCGCTATAGAAAACAGCCCGGCGTTTGAACGCCGGAGTCCGAATGAATGGCAAAAATGTCCCGCCGGGATGACTGAAAAACATTTTGTTTCGGCCGTCCCAGCGGGACTCGACGTTTTTTCAACCTGTCCCGGCATTGAAATGCCGGGCTGTTCTCGCTGGTTCCTTTGGAACAGGATGCCGCCTCAAATATTGAGATGCGCCCGGGTCCCAGTAGGTTGACCGCGTTGACTCGGGAAAAATATTATTGTTGCCCGGCCGGGAACTGGACGCGGGTCCGGCAACACCTTTAACGAGAAGGCAGGTTTTTGGCGACGAATTTCTCCACCCGCGACCAGACTTCCTCCTCACTGATGTTCCCCAGGCAATGCGGTGCCGGAAACCGGCAGTAATCCGAGCAGGGCAGGTAGGGGCAAACCTTGCCCGCAATCCATTCCGCCGCCGGATGCAGCGGCGCGAACCATTCCGGCAGTTGCGGCCCAAAAATCGTGAATGTCGGGACCCCGCAAAAGGCCGCCAGGTGTCCGGGACCGGAATCGTTGCCGACGAACGCCCCCGCCCGGTCAATCAGCCCGAGCAATCCGGCCACGGTGGCCGGGGTGGCCACCCCGGCCTCGCCGGCGCGCAACCACCAGTCGCGCTGGTCCGGATCGCAGGCAATCAGGGTCGGGATTTTTTTCTGGCGCAGGCGCGCCGCCAGCCGCTGGTAACGTTCCAGCGGCCACACGCGAACGGGCTGTCCGGCTCCCGTGTGAATCAAAACGGTTTCGCGGCCCGGCACGGCCGGCGGGGAGATTTCATCCCGGGGCGGGAGCTGGATGTTCCAAGCGCGGGCCAGGGTGCGCCAGGATTCGTACCGGTGCGCCTGCGGGTCGGGGCGCAGGAGCGGCTGGGTTAAAAAAATCCGGCTGCGCACCCGCGGAAAGCCCAGCCGGTTTTTGGCGCCCAATATTTTCAACAGCAAATGATCCCGCGGGTCCCAGCGCGCGGAGAGGCCGAATTCAAAACGTTCGGCCGCCAGGCGGTGGTATAAATGGAAAATCTCCCGCCACGGCCATCGCCAGAAATGGTATTTGCATTTGAACGCGGTCCAGGGGGCGACAAAGGTCACCACGCGCACGCCGGGCCAGAGGCGGGGTTGCAGGTCGAGCGCGAAGGGTTTGGCCAGCAGCGTGACCTCAAACCGCTCCGCCATCGCGCGCAAAAACGGCGTGGCAATCACCAGATCGCCCAGCCCCCACAGTTCCACGATGAGCAGTTTTGGTTTCAAAGCAGGCGCGGCGAAGACCGTTCCCGGACCGGTTCCGTTATCGCTGAAAAGCCGGGCGGGGCCGGGGGAAAGGCCGGGTTGGATAAGCCGGTGGTTTGACTGAAACCGCTTGGGGCGCGCTGCGGCATACTCCGTTGTTCATGGCGACGCTCAAGCCAACGTAACCGGCCCAAATGGGGGAGCTGATGTTAAGCGGCAAACCGGACACGCACGATGCGAAACCCAGAAAATCTTGCAGGCAAAGCGCGAATAGAATCAGGTTCAGGGTTTGCAACGCCGGATCGCCATGTTTCCAATTGCAATACAGCACCCACAAACCCGCCACCATGAACCATACGTAGCAGATCAGGCCCCAGAGGCCAAAGGGCAGGACAACCGACAGGATGCCGTTATGATAGTCCGCGGAAAGCGCGAGCGCCTGTTGGCCAGCATCCACGCTGCTAAAAGCCGTATCCGTTCCCATGACTTCAAAATCTTCCCGGCTGAAAGCGTAACCTTTGCCCAAAAGAAGATATTTGGGCACTTGCGGCAGCAATGCTTTCCACATGTTCATGCGCCAGTCCGAACTGTTCTGGGCCGATTCTCTGGCATCCTGGCTCAGATTGATTGGCAAAAACGCCAGGGTCCGCTGGAAAGTGAAAGGCAATTTGGGCGCCAAGGGAATAGCCAATACCATTGCCAACACCCCGACCGCAGCAAATATAGGCAGGAGCGGGGTGCGGTATAATCTTTCCAGGAAGAACAACAGGACAAAAACCTCGCCCAACATCATGAGCGCCGAGCGGAATCCGCCCAGGAAAACCAGACCCGTGGCCAGGAAAAACAGGACCACCCGCCACGGCTTGCGGGAGAGAAAAATGCCACGTATCCCGTACATGGCCATCATCCAAAGAGCTATCGCCAACCCGGCCAACCCGGCCCCGCCTAGGCGCGTCACTCCCAGCTCAAACGCACCGATGGTGGAGTTGGGCGGAAATACCCAGAAGATAAAATGGAGAAACGAAGGGGTGATGGGATATAAATCACCGATGAGCTTCATGGTCTGACCCAGGAAGAACAGGCTCACAAAAAATTTGGCCTGCTCCGGCGGGATGCGGCGCGCCGTCAATGCGAAGTAGCCCAGAATGCCGACGATTAAAAAAATATACTTTCTGCCGCCATAGACATCCGAGTCGAAGGCCTTCAATCCAAACCCTCCCGTCAACTTGGCGGTCAGGAATATCACACCCAGCATACAGATCAATGGCCAGGTTATTTGCGGCACGCGGATGAAGTGCTTTTCGCTGTTCATTGCCCGATCCAAAAGCGAGATGCCCAGGCTCAGCGCCACCATCGCCATCTGAAAATCGGGGTGTCCCTTTATAAAAAACGCGATCGCCCCGGCGTTCCAGCTCAACAACATCAGCGGGTAATGCCAGCGGAGCAGCAGCGGGAAAATCATCACCATGATCAGGACGCCGACAAACATCATGGCGGAGGCATTATAGCCCATCAGTTGCATCGGGTCCGTCAGCAGATAGCCGATGAACACCGCCACCGGCACAATCACCGCATAGATGATGAGCGATCTTAAGATGTCCGGAGCATTATTCATTTGCCGACAAATTATAAATGGTGAAAACCACCACGCGACTCACGCTACTCTACCCCAATCCGCCAGACATCGGCAATCCGATTGTTCTTTCGCCGGTTGTTGGGAAGGCAGTTGGACCCTGCCTCTGAAGCAAGCGGGCGTTTCGTTCGGAGTTCCGCGTTTACGCGGTAAAGGGTGGTGAATGCTTTGGGCCGCCTGAAGGCGGAACTCCAAACGGGGGCAGTGCGCCGTGCGCCCGGTTTTTGGGGGCGCATCTGGACGCCCGCGTCATTTTTTCTCCCTCTCTCCGCCAAACGAGGAGAGGGCCGGGGTGAGGATTCCAATGTTTGCAGGCACAACCCCCGCACCCGCCGGCCCTCAGTTCGATGGGCAGGGGCACGACCCCAAATCCGCCGCCTCAGCGCCGAATGGCCGCCGCCGCAAGTTGCTGGTAAACTTCGATAAACCGGTTGGCGGCCCGTCGGCCGGAAAGATATTCCCGCTTTTGCCGCAGCACATCCGCGTCCACCTGGCCCTGGCCCAACCTTTCATGGCTCAAGGCGGCCGCCACCGTCTGCTGAAATTCCCCGGCGCTGCCGGGCCGGCAGATCAATCCATTCCTGCCGGGCACGATATATTCCGGCACGCCGCCCACTTCCGTGGCCACCACCGGCAAGCCCGCCACCACCGCCTCTTTGACGGCCACCGGGCCGGTGTCCGCCCGGCTGGGCATGAGCAGCAATGTGGCGCGTCCAAATTCCGCCAGCATTTGTTCCGTGGACAGATGGCTCTTGAACTCAATCTGCCCCAGGAATTCCGGCGCCACGCCACGGGTGATTTCCGCGCGACCCGCCGCCTGCGGGTGCGTGACGCAAACCAGTTGAAAATCACATTGCCGGCGGAGCCGGGCCAGCGCCTGCAACAGCAGGTCGCTGCCTTTGCGGAAGTCCCAGCTCCCGACCGACAGCAGGACCGGCCTGGTCCCTTCCGGACGGCGGACGACCTGGTAGTAATCCGCGAGGGGCGGGTGTTCGATGTGAAACGGTTGCAGGCGCGGATTGATGCGGCGCACGCGCTCCACCGTAAAGGCGGATTCGGCGCTGACCGCCTGAGCCCGCCGCAGGGCGCGCACCTCGAGCAATTGCACCCAGCGATCATGCCAGTTTAAACGGACGCATTCCTTGAACCAGGTGAACAGTCCCTGGATGCTCACGAGATGCGGATAACCCAGCCGGGTGGCAATCAATCCGGCCGCCTGTTCCGTACCCCAGGCATGGACCAGGTCGGGCTGGATTTTTTTCAACTCGCGCCGGATGAGCAGGGTATCGTGCCAAAACAGGGAAGGGGCGCGCAGGCCGCGGCGGGTTTTCAGCAGATGAAAGGAAACGCCCCGGCGTTCGAAATGCAGGTCGGCCGCGAATTGTTTGCGCAGCACAATGATGTGAAGTTTAACGCGCGGATCCTGCTCCATTTCCG
This sequence comes from Limisphaerales bacterium, assembly GCA_052145735.1. GTDB lineage: Bacteria > Verrucomicrobiota > Verrucomicrobiia > Limisphaerales > UBA11358 > UBA11358. The sequence continues at coordinate 17,054 of JBKQOA010000094.1, read as the reverse complement.
CCAGCAGCACCTGCTGCCACGAAGCTGGGTGCATCCGCGGCAGCCGCCTGACTTCCTCCGGCACGTCAGAGAGCCATTCCACCGGGAAATAGGAGAACCAAGCGATCGTAAGCGGGCGCGATGCCATAATTGATGCGGCGATTCTAGGAACTCGAGGGTGAAACGAAAGCTCAAAGCGCGGCCGGAAGCGGTTGCGCGGATAAAACTTTTCCCTGCCGCCGGAATCAGGTAATCAATCGCCATGCCAAAGCGGAGCTGGACGGAATCGCTCGGCGGCCTGTTGCAGCAACGCCGCCGGTTGATGTCGGGATTGTGGGCGTTGGAGGCCCGGCTCAAAGGGGCGGTCCTCGACCGCCGCGTCGAATTCATCGGCCGGCCGTTGTTGAGCGTGGCTCGCGGCTCGCGCCTGCACCTGGGCGAGGGCGTACAAATTAACAGCACGCTCCGCTCAAATCCACTGGGCTGTTTCCAGCCCTGCGTCTTGCGGACGCTGGCCCCGCAAGCCGAACTCGTCCTGGCTCCCGGCGTGGGCATAAGCGGCGCGGTGTTGTGCGCCGCCGCCCGCATCCATGTCGGCGAAGGCACTTTCCTCGGTGCCGGCGCGATGATTCTGGACACGGATTTTCATCATCCAATTGAAAACTGGCGCTGGGGCTCGGAGCCGGCGCAAGGCGCGAAGCCCGTCAATATTGGCCGGGGCGTTTTCATTGGGGCCCGCGCCATCGTGCTCAAAGGGGTGACCCTCGGCGACCGGGCGGTCGTCGGCGCCGGAGCCGTGGTGACCCAAGATGTTCCCGCCGGGCACCTCGCTGTCGGCAACCCTGCGCAGGCAAGGCCGTGGCCTGCCGCTGCCATGATGCCCGCCCGCTGACTTTGTCGGCGATCCCGGTCAAATACGCTTGCCGCCAGCATTCACTCGGAGCGAAGCTGACGTTGTAAACAAATATGAATATTGTCATCGTGACCGGCGCCGCCGGATTGATCGGGTCGGAAAGCGTCAAACGCTTCGCCCGCGAAGGGTTCAAGGTCGTCGGAATTGACAACGACCTGCGCCGGTGGTTTTTCGGCCCGGAAGCCTCCACGCTGGCCAATCGCCGGAAGCTCATCGAAACCGTTCCCCATTACCAGCACCACGACTTCGACATCCGCGACCGCGCCGCCGTCGAAAACCTGTTCCGGCAGCTCGGCAGGGAAATCGCCCTCGTCATCCACACGGCGGCGCAGCCGTCGCACGACTGGGCGGCCCGCGACCCACACGCGGACTTCGGCGTCAACGCCATCGGCACCCTGAACCTGCTTCAGGCCGCGCGCGAGTTCTGTCCGGAAGCCGTTTTCATCTTCACCTCCACCAACAAGGTCTATGGCGACACGCCCAACCGGCTGCCGCTGGTTGAACTGGAAAAGCGCTGGGAAATCCAGGCCGGCCACGAGTATGAGCCGGGCATCTCCGAAACGATGAGCATTGACCAGACCAAACACTCGTTGTTCGGCGCGTCCAAGGTTGCGGCCGACGTGCTGGTGCAGGAATACGGACGTTACTTCGGCATGAAGACGGCGTGCTTCCGCGGCGGCTGCCTGACCGGCCCGGCCCATGCCGGCACGGAGTTGCACGGCTTTCTTGCGTACCTGATGCGCTGCACGGTGACGGGCACGCCTTACCGGGTGTTCGGTTACAAGGGCAAACAGGTGCGCGACAACATCCACAGCCATGATCTGGTCGAGATGTTCTGGCACTTTTTCCAAAAACCGCGCGCCGGTGAGGTCTATAACGCCGGCGGCAGCCGCCATTCCAACTGCTCGATGCTGGAGGCGATTGACCAGTGTGAGGCAATCAGCGGCCGGAAGCTGCAATGGACTTACTTGGAGGACAACCGCATTGGTGACCACATCTGGTGGATCAGCGACGTGCGCAAATTCCAGAATCATTATCCGCAATGGAAGTTCAAATACAGCCTGCGGGAGATTTTGGAGGAAATCCACCAGGCCTGCCACACCACTTGAGGCCAAGTCCCGGCGGAATCCGGGCATTGGCAAGGCGTGTCACTCATCGTAGCGGCGGTCGGCAGACCGCCGTATTTCTCCGGCAAATTATAGAGTGCGGCTCTCTGCCGAGAAGCCGCTACGCCGGTTTTGAGAGGTAACGAGGCTTGGGTTTCTTCGGTTTCTAATACTGACCCGCGTTCAAAATGCTACAAACCGGCGGAATTGGCAGTGCCATAATTTGGACTGCGCAGACACGTCTGCGCTTTGAACGACGTCCCGCCGAGGAAAGCGGCGACACGTCGCCGCACTCCAAATTTGTCGCGCTTTGAAAGCAAATCAGTAACAGGAGGAAACAGAGGCAACAGAGAATGAAGAAATTGCGGACAAAGCGTTTCGCCAACCACTCGTTCCAAAACTTTTCCGGCCCGGGCCTTCGCTCCGTTGACTCGGTTTGCTACTGTTCAAGATCGATGTCTGTCCAGAGCCGCTTCACGGCACGCGACTTTCCAACGCCGCCCAGGAAGGCGGCAGATTTTTATGGACTTCAATGCCCGAGAAAGGCTTGCCCTGCCTTGGCCCTGCCCGGCCAGCCCAGGCTGACATTCGCGCCAGGCCAGTCTCCAGCGGGACATTCTTGATCAGGTCGCCGAAACGGGTTTGGACCTTCTCGTGCGAAGAATAGGCATGCACCACTTCATTGCGGGCTTCCAAATGCTTGATGTTGGGCTGCGCGCCCATGGCTTTGGCCACCGCATGCGCCAGGTGAATCACCGAGTACGCGCGGTCGGCGCCAACGTTAAACACCTGGTTGTACGACTCCGGCCGGGCGATGCTCGCGGCAATGACGGGCGCCACATCATCAATATAGCTGAAGGCCCGCGTCTGTTTGCCGTCGCCAAAGATCGTCATCGGCTGGCCCTGCATCAATTGGTTCATGAATATGCCAATCACATTCCGGTAACGATCACCGATGTTCTGGTTTTCGCCGTACACGTTGTGGGGGCGAAAAATCACGTGGTTCAGCCCGAACATTTCATGCGCCTCCCGCAAATCGAGTTCCACGGCATACTTTGCGATGCCGTAGGGGTCTTCCGGTTGCGGCACCAGGTCCTCCACCATCGGCACCTGATTGCGCCCGTAAACGGCGATCGAAGACGTGAACACGAAACATTTGACGTTGTGGTTCACGGCGGCGTTGATCAGGTTGACACTGCCGAGCAGATTGTTTGTGTAATTGAAACGCTTGATGAAGTGGCTCAACCCCTCGGCCGCGTACGCGGCCAGGTGAAAGACGTGGTCGAACCGGTGTTTTTCGAACAGTCGCTCGACCAGGGCCGCATCTGTCACCGAACCCGCTACGAACACAGTCCCCGGCGGCACCTGGTCCTGGAACCCACCGCTCAGATCATCCAATCCAACCACTCCATGGCCTTGGTCAATCAGGTGTCGGCAAACGTGCGAGCCGATGAAACCGGCGGCCCCGGTGACCAGAACTTGTGAACTCATTGGCGTATTCTAGCGGGCCGCAAACGCAACCGTCAAACCTTACCTGTGACTCTGCGTGTCAGAGAGTGCGTCTGGGATTCGTGCTTGAAACATTGGTCTCCTCACCCCGGCCCTCTCCTCGTTTGGCGAGGAGAGGGAGAAAAAATGTGAGTGTGTCGAAATGCGTCCGCGTGAAAGCCTGCGACACCGCCAAATCTGCCGTTTTTCCCCGGCCTCTTTGCTTTCGGATTGACCGCCGTTGTTCCCTTCTGCAGGCTAAGCTGCATGGCAGACACAACCCTTTCGCAGGCCAGTGGTCCCCCGAAGCAGCCCCACGTGACGATTGTCATGGTTACCTACAAAGGGCTGAACGATACGCTAGAATGCATCGAATCTCTCGCCAAGCTGACGTACAAGAACTGGCGGATTATTCTGGTGGATCAGAATTCGAACGACGGAACACCGCAAACGGTGCGCACAAAGTATCCCTGGGTATGCATGATCGAGAATCCGGTGAATGACGGCTTTACCGGCGGCAATAATCTTGGGTTGCGCAAGGCCTTGGAGTTTCCCACCGACTATCTCTTCCTGCTGAATAATGACACGACCGTCGAGCCGGAGCTTCTCGACAAGCTGGTTGCGCCGATGGAGGCGGACCCCAAAATCGGAATCATCGGACCAACGTCGCTTTATTACAAGGAGCCCGGGATTGTCTGCTGGGCAGGCTCGACCGTGGACTGGCGCGGGCACCAGCCTGATAACATTTGCAACGTGCCTTTCGAAACCCTGGATATGCGAACGCGGGAAACCGGGTTCGTCTGCGGGTGTGCGATGTTCATACGGCGCGCGGTGCTCGAGCAGGTCGGGCTGCTCGACGACCGGTTCTTCATCTATTTTGAGGAATGCGATTTGTGCGCGCGCGCGTCCCGCGCCGGCTGGAAAATGATGTACCTGCCCACGGCAAAGCTGTGGCATAAGATATCCCAGGTGCAGCAGGCCATCGGAAATGATTTCGGAAACTATCATTGGCAGCGCAACCGGCTGCTTTACCTTTGGAAGAACGGAAATCCACGCCTGTTGGGGTGCCTTTGGTGCATCGCCAGCGCTCTGAAGGCTGCCGCTATTCAGGCCATGAAAGGCCAAAGGCATCAGGCGGTGGTCTCCTTGCGTGCCCTGCGGGACTCGTTGACCGGACGCTGGGGCGGTACGTTCTTCACCTACAAAAGGTGAACCGGTCGCCGACGCGTGGGAGGCGAACTATCCGAATTGGGGCTGCGCAATTCGGCGATGACTGGCGTATGGGTCGGGGCCAAAGAGGATGAAAAATGTTCGTTCAGAAAGTCACGTCGGGGTTTTACTCAAAATGGCAACGACCTGATCGCCTCTTCCGGCTGCATTTACCCGCTTGGCTCTTTCAGCGAACAATCTTATTTCAGCTCTCGAAAAATATGTTTCCGTTGCAGTCGCAACGCCATCACGATCGAACAATGGAATGCCTTTCACATACAATTCACTGCCCCAAAATTGAAGGGCGGTCGAATCGCAGAACCATTTTTCAATTTTCAGCCCGGTCCTGGCCGCAAGCAATTCAAGGCTGGATTGGGTATGGAGAAACAGATGTCTCGGCGCGTCAAGTTGCACCCAGTTCTCGCGGTAACTTTCCCAGGCATCCGATTCGGCGGTGGGAAACCGCAGCAGAATCTTCCCATCAGCAGTCAATCGTTGGCAGCAATGGCCGAGCATTTCCCCGCCTTGCCAGATGTGTTCAAACACATGATGAAGCATGATCAAATCAAATTTCTCCTGGACCTGATCAATGGACAGCTTGCGTACAAACAGACCTGGCACAACTTCAACGTCATTGGGCAGATAAGGGTCTATTCCGGCAAGCCGGCCAAAGCCGGCACGTCTTAAAATGCTCAGCACTGCGCCCCGGCCGCATCCGACATCCAGAATGCTCATGGTTCTTTGTGCGGGTGCGCTGGCCAGCGAAACCACTTCCGCCCAGGCGGGAAGGAAACGGTTGATGAACCGGCCCGCATTTCCCCTGCCGGTGGCCATCGCATAATCACGCAGGGCGCCCAAACGCGATCGCCAGCCATGCTGCGGGATGGGTTGCACGTGAAAACTGTAATAGTGGGCGGGATAAAACCGATCCAGATCGCCGGGTACGGCGGATATTTGCAGACAACCACAACCCGCACATTGAAAATATGTGAATTCATCACCCCAACCGAACATTTTTTCCCGGCAAAGAAACGCGCGATTGTCGGCTCGGTTGCCGCAGATTCGACAAGTATGGTTCATCATGGATTTAAATCTGTCCTTGATTGGCTGCTTGAATTTCGAACGCGCTGAAACTCGAAACAAATCAACGCGTATGACAACGGACCCACAATGGCCACTGTTGGCAACAACCGTCTTTCGATCCGCCACAGGTCGCGCAATGGGCGCAACATTTGCCGGATGATGACGAAACCGCCACTCGCGCTATTTAGCGGAGCTTCGGTCGCCACCAGCAATCGGGGAAGTGTTGTGGTCATTTACTCGGAACGCAGCTCCACGAGATAAACATGGATGACCTGCTGACTCGGTTGCGGTTGAAAGGTTGCTTCGTCGATCAATTCCGCATTGTACCGGTTCATCCATTGTTCAATGGTTTCGTTGACCAGCGAAAGAAACATATCCTCCACCACGACATAATGAAGACCAAGCTGCCGCAATTGTTGCGGGGTGTCCTCCGCGCATGCCAACTCGACCCGCCTGTGTCCCAATGGCAGCCACAAGGCAGGTTCGAACAGGCCGCCGGCACTCGTGTAGCCGATGCACCCTTCATTTTTCGGCAACTTTTTTTCCAAAGGATTCCTTTCCCTCCCGTAGGACAGGGATTCAACAGCATAATAACGCGACACCGACGAGGCGAGATGGGAATAAGGGTGGTCTTGTTGAAGGCGGCCAAAAAACAACCGGACGGGAAACAACGGGCGGTTTTGTGAAACGACGAGCAACGCCGCAGCAAAAAGCATGAGCAAAACGCCCAGACCTTGCCACCACTTCTGCCGCACCAAACGCGAATGCCCGGGCCGTGTCAATATCAGCGGGAAAAGAAGCGGGTAATAAGGGGTTAGATATCGTCCGGCTGCGAACGAACCAATTTTGGCCATGAACACCAATAGCGCCACCCACGAGGCCAAGCGCAGCCATCGGAAGAACCCGTCATCGAGCGGGACTTCGCCAACGGAACCGGCATATCGGTACTTGCTTGCCCCACAGATGGCCATCAAGGTCAACAGGCAGATTCCCAGCCCGACGCCCGCCGTCAGTTCCGAACTGAACCGAGGCAAACGGCCAAAATGATCGAAGCTGGCAAAATGTGCCCCCAACGGCGTTTGGACGAAATGTTGCATGGCCTCGTCCCACCGTTCCGCAAACGGAAAATAGGGAGGGACCAGATTTTGAATCGCGATATCAAAGGTGTTCCCAACAATTCCTGCGATAGGTGAACCATCGAATCTTCCGTTGGTCCACAATGGATTCTCCAATGCGGTTACGTTCCGGGAAAATCCCATCCAATCCCTATGATGCACAAGATTGCCAATGCTCACCGGCACGGCCGAAACAAGCAGGCACGCAACGCCAACCGCCACCGTGGCCAACGGCCGGGCACGCAACAACTTCAAACTGCAGCCGGCAGCAATCAGCCAGGGCAATACCAATGGCATGTTCGTTTGTTTGACGCCGGTGAGCAATGCAGCTGCCAGCATGGAGAGCCAGAAGTCTCCGATGGATTTTCTTTCCTTCGCCCGCAACACCAGACTTACCGCCGCCAGCGCATAAATGGCCGCAAAGCTGTCATTGCCGGTGGAGCCGGCTTGCATCGTGAAACACCAGCCGGAGGACAAAAACCACATCCACCACCACGCTACTCGCGGCCGGACCTGAAGCCGGGTGAAAACATCGAAAATCAGGCCCGGCAACATCAAATAAGACACCCAGTTGATCAAAAACAGAAAACGATCCGTATGCGTGAATAAAATCAACGGCGCCGCCAGCCATTCGAAGCCGGTTCCGGTGCTGTTGAACCGGGGATCATAAGTGTGAATCCAATGCCATTGCCCCTGTCCCAGCCAGTGCAACACGCGCGGTATCCGGTACGCATTCGTATCTATGTTTGTAGGCACATATAACGCCCCCCCGGCCAGGGACATCAGCGCCAGGACAAGGAAAATCAACGGCGCTGGCCGCCGGAAACGGCGCGATAACTTATGCCATAATTTACAGCCTGCGCCCCACAGAAATGGCTGGAAATCCCGGCCCCACCAGCCCAGTGCAACCAACGCCAGCAGGAAAACCACCAGATATCCGGGCTGGTTCAATTGGTGACAGGCCGACAACACCCACCCGGCGACGTTCAGCAACGCGGCAAAAAAGATCCAAGCACGAACGAAGTTCAGCATCAATTACACCAAGACTACCGCGGCATTGCGCTACGGGCAATTCGATTCTTGCCGGCAGCGACACCGGAATCCCGGGAATTCAGTATGAAAAGGCAAGTGTCGGGTGGCGGTTGCGGATCCGGAACAAACTTAACACCCGGCCCCTTTTCCCTTCCAGCGCCCCACAGCCGGTCCTAAACGGCCGAATCACTTGCAGTCGGGGCCGAACCACATCGTTGTGGCCCGGGTTTTCGTCCGAGCACTTGGTATTGAGCGCCAAATGGCAGGCGGGTCAATGCTTTTTCCAATGGACGCAGCCACTTGAGCATCTTGGGAAAAACGAACTGGAAATCCGTGCCGAGGATGGCAAAACCGTTATCGTGCAGGAGCCGCCGGGCCTCGGGCGGTGTCAGTGTGACCGCGTCCCGGTCAAAGGGAATGCGGCTCATCACCAACCGGGTGCCGGGATTCCACGGATTGTTTTCCCAAAAGGCAAACAGTCCGCCCGGGCGCAGTACCCGGAGAATAAAGCGTACTGCCTCGGCGCGTTCCGCCACGGGAATGTGGTGAAAGACGCCATTGCAGTAGGCTGCGTCCATCTGTTCCGAGGGTGTGTATTCGCGCAAGGTGAGGAAACGGGCGCGTTCGGAGCCGTGCTGCCGCCGGGCGGCTTCAACCGACCCTGGCGAAACATCCACTCCCAACACGGATTTTACACCCGGCATTTCCAGCAAAAACGGCGTCGCGGAACCGGTTCCGCAGCCGAAGTCAACAATGCTTTGCGGTTTCTCGCCCAATTCCCCAAGTCGCCGGGCGAACCAGAGCACGCGTCCTCTGGCGAAATATTCCTTGCTCTCGCCGGAGACGGACACGCCTTGCATCAGGGCAGCATCGTACTCCTTGGCGTAGGCATCGAAGAGCGGGTGTTGGGGAGAGGCTTCGTTCATGGCCCGCGTTTCATTCCCAGGATGCTGACGAAAAAGCTGGAAAGGATGGTTTGGAAGCCGAGCGCCGCAAGGGTCACGCCGGGAATCACCCAGCGCATCGTGTGACTGTAATCCAGATGCCCGAAACCGGCCAGGCGCCATTGCCATAAGGCTTCCCCCAGCAAAACCAACCCCATCAGCAGTGAGGCAGCGCCGAGCAAAAGGCCGCGTTCGAGGTTCAGGATGCGGAAAAATTCGCGGAATTTTACATCTTCAGCGAGAATGCCTTCATTGATCGCAAACGTCTTGGCGAAGATGGCGAACAGGACAGATTGATATCCCAAAAGCACAGCGAGGCTTGAAAACAGCAGCGTGTGCGCGTCAAACGTGACCTTGCCAATGCTCAGCCCGGGCAGCGCAATCGCATAGCCCGCCAAACCCGCCAGGATCAACAAGCAGCCCGGCAGGAAAAAAAGCCATTCGGGGCTCAAAAGCAGAAAGAACCGCAACGTGCGCCAACCATCCCGCACGGTCTTCAAGTGCGGCGTGTGCGACTTGCGCCCGTCACGATGCAGGGTGATCGGGATCTCGGCGATTTTGGCCCCGTGCAAACTCGCTTTGATGATCATCTCGGTGGCGAATTCCATCCCCGTGCAGCGGAGTTCGAGCCTTTGGTAAAGCGCCTTGGTAAAACCGCGCAACCCGCAATAAATGTCATGAATGGGAGATGCAAACATGTGCCGCGCCATGAACGAAAACATCGGATTGCCAACGAGGCGGTGCAGGATGGGCATCGCGCCGGGCATCACGCGCCCGCCGCCAACTGGAAGCCGGCAGCCTTGCACGAGGTCGAAGCCTTCGCGAAGCTTGGCGACAAATTTGGGCGTTTCGAGAAAGTCATAACTGTCGTCCGCATCACCCATCACAATGAAGTCCGAGTGCGCCGCCTGAATACCGGCCCGGAGCGCGCAGCCGTAACCTTTCTGCGAGACCAAGACAACCAGCGCTCCCAACCTCGTGGCGATTTCCGGCGAACCATCCGTACTGCCATTGTCCGCCACCACCACCTCCCCCTGAATTGCCGCCGTGACAAAGCTTTGTTGGGCTTTTCGGATGCATGTTTCCAACGTGTCCGCCTCGTTGAGACAGGGAATGACGACAGTTACTTCCGGTTTGGACTGCATTGTTGAAATTATTCAAGCGGACTATCTCCATAGCAAGCGGGAAAACAGAGAGAAGTTCCACACGATGCATGGCGCCTGATCATCCAACTGCATTTCCTACCCAAAAGCTTTCCCTGATAATCGTGCTCATCCCCCTGCGGGTCATTTTCCCGGAAGCGGGCAAATACCAGGCACGCTACGAAACACACCGGAACAGTTTGAGCAAAATAATTCTTTCCTGGTTTTCAGGAACGTTCATGACGCACCTTCCAAAAAGCCAGGCATATCAAAGCATGGTGCACCGGCCCGCTGATGGCCGCCATGGGAAACACCCGGCGCTCCAATTTCCATTGATCGCGCAAGCCGCGAAATGTTCCCCGGGTGAGGCGGGAAAAAGCGGTACGCAGCGGATGCCGGCGGATTTGCTCCCACTCGATGGGCCAGGCTTCGCTGTTCCAGCGCCAGCTGGGCAGGTCGGTTGGCTTCCCCAGCAATGATTCGGCAATGGTGGCCCTCCAGCGATAAGCTTGTTTTCGCACCAGTATGTTATGCAAGTCGTGGGTTTTGCGTTTGGGCTGATGGTGCAAAATAAAATCCAATGGTGTCCACTGACCGTCCGGAATGGCCACCTGTTCTGGCATGCCGAAAAAGCGGACTCTTTGACGGTGAAAAAGAAAAACGTGGTCAGCAGGCCATTTCTTTGAAGTGGTTCGCCGCCCATCCCACAACGGCCAGATGCAAGTAAAGCCGGAAATGGCAGCCGGCGGTTCCGGCGCGCGGCGAAATTCTTGGAGCCACTTTTTCATTTCACCGCCCGGAAACTCGTCCCCATCCATCCGCAGCAGCCAATCTTGTTTCGCTTGCGTCCAGGCAAACGGCCAATGCCGCTCCTGCTGCCGTTCGCGCGGCTGTTCAAAAAAACGGCCGCCGGCGCTTTCTACCGCTGACTGCACGCCCGTCTCATCCGGACCGTCATGCACCACCACCATATCGTCATAACAACCCGCTGATTCCCGGAGCAGCCGCTCCAGCAAATCACGCTGTTGGTGCAGACAGACGACCAGAGTCAGGGCGGGCATGGGTCAAATGGTTGCTGTTGACAGTTACGCATCATTCACAAAGTCACGCTTTGGTTTCTTTGAAAATCCCCGTGCAGATGATCGAGCAAGACCTTTTTTATTTGGGGGATCCGGTCGTATTGGTGCAAGACCGGCACGACGTCACGATCATCATTGATCACCCAGCCCTGGGCATTCAACTGAACGGCTTCCGGTTTCATCACTCCCAGCGTCATCACCGGGCCATGCCGGTTATCATGCACCGTCACGCGGGAAAAGCACTTTTTATGCAAAAGATAATTATGGATCCCCTGGTCGCCATCAGCGTTGGACAAATTGCGCGCTTTCATGGCATGCGCAACCATCAGGGACAGATATTCCAAAATCCCATTGGTGTCCCCGAATGTGGTGCCGGCGCACGAGATGGTTTTATCGCCAATCTCATCAAGCACCGCCTGACCGAACTGGTTTCTAAGCCAGTTGATATGACAATCACTCATGCCGATTTTGTTGAACGCCTCCTCCAAAAACAGGTGAAGCCCGGGCGCCGGGTTCCAGGAAAACGGGTCGGCCTGAAAAAAAACATCACGGCAATCCGTCAAAAAGACCCGGTTGTATTCCCGGCGATGCTCCTGCAAATACTGCAAATAGAGCAGATGCCGGCGGTAAAAGATATGGAAGACCACATGCGCCAGCGTTTCCCTGGCCGCAGGCGGCAGGTGGCAGGCAAAAATCCGCCGCCACAACCCCCATAATCGAACCAGGTAATTGACGCTTCTCCATGAAAAGTGGAAGGGAACAACGAGAGCCCCGTTGCGACGCAGTTCGGCAATGGATTCGTTTCCCATCTGGGTCACAAAGAACACAACCTGCCCCTGATAACCGGCCTGCCGCAGGGAATAGAGGAAGGGCGCGGCGTATTCAAACCGCACCCGGCGCAGGGTGGTCAGGATTACATCGCGGCCGGGCATTTTATTTTAAAATTGGCGGGAGTATCATTTCATTCCCATTGGCTGCAACAAACCCTGCGTCACGAAAGCCGCTCAGGTTTTCGGGCAACGACATAGCAGTTGAACCGACTCACGGCGGGATCTATATCCGACATCTGTTCGGATGTCACGACGATAGCGCCCCCGTTTTGTTCAAACCACCAGACCAAATCTTTCAAGCGTGGCAGATGCACCGCATCCGTGTCTATGTCATGCGGCAGACCGTGCAGTTCGGCAGTCAAAAGGTTGATCCAAAAAGCGCCGGGCGGCTGGGTTTGTGCATTTTTTTTCCATCGCGGTCCAAGCCACTTCAAATCCAGCAGATGCCAGCCGGCGTCAATCAGATCCAAAGCGCGAAGTTTCGCCTGGAAACGTCGGGGCGACCGGCCAAAAAAAACGCTGGGCGGCAGACCCGGGCTCTCGATGAATTCAGGGCAGATGATGGCAACCAACCCGCCGGGACGGCAGTAACGCCACAAAGTTTCCAGGTAAGCGGGGGGATCAGGCACATGCTCGATGGTGTATAAACTCGCCACGATGTCGAAGGTTTCAGTCAGAGGCGTTCCGAGGCGGAGAAACCGGGCCGTCGGCTGTCGCCGCCGATTTTCCTCGAGTAATGACTCGCTATAATCCAGGCCGGTGTAAGTTCCGCCGCGCGCCAGAACGTGCGGGCAAAGATGCGCCGTGCCACAGCCGATTTCAACCACGGAGGCTCCCGGAAAAACCCGTTCCACCAGATCGCAATGAAACGGTTGCTCCCGGGTGTTGTAATGCTGCGCCGCCCGATCGGCTATCTGGTAATAACTGTCCGGAGGCTTGGTGTACAAGGCGGCCAGCGCCTGTTCCAGCCTGGCAATCTGCTCCGGTGGAAGTTCAGCCCGGCGAATCAATTTGAGGCCCATAATTTTGAAGTCTGGATGAGTTTTTGAAACGGCCGGCGCACCAACCACGCGGTCACCAGGCCGGCGTGCAAGGTGGCGGGAATCAGCAGCCAATAAGAATTGCGTTGGAACGCGAAATAACTTAGGGCAAAAATGGCGCCCAGCAATCCTTGCGCGCCCATTTTAAGCCAGGTGTGAAGGTCCAGCCAGCCGCCGGCTTTCAGCAGACGGATGGTGAACAAATCCTGTGCCACACAGGCGAGCCGGCTGAACAGGAAACCATAGGCGGCTCCCACCAATCCCGCAGCCTGCCATCCGATCCAGACACCGGCAACGGCGAGCAGGCCGGCGGCAACGGTGAAGCCGATGGCCGTTCCGAGCCGGTTGAGTGAGCTCAATTGCGCGCTCGAGATGTTGGCCATGGAAGTCAGGCAGCAGGCAACGACCAGCGGGATGAGCAACGGCGCAACCAGCGCGACGGTTTGCTCGCCCAGCTTCAGGCCCATGGTGTGAACCAGCCACACCCGCAGCAGGACCGGATGCCACAACCCCAGCCAAATCGCGGCCAGCAGATACCATTCAAACATGAAGGCGAAGGTTTCATTATAAATCTTCGCCGCCGCCTCGCGCCCGCTTTCCACCAGCCGGGCCGTATTGAAAAGCACCGGCCCCATGACGGAAACGCTCAGGCTTTGGAGCCGCATTGCGATGTTGCCGGAGAAGAAATAGGGGCTGAAATCCGCCGTGGGCGCAAATTTGCCAAGCATGACCCGGTCAATGGAACCAAAGAACGAACCGATGATGAGACTGAAAAACATTTTCCCGGTGTAGGCGGCCATTTCCCGGAGACGGGCGAAACTGGCCATCCGGAGATTGAGTCCCAAATGATAATTCCGGCGCGCGTGCCAGACAAAGACGCCCAATTGCACCAGACTTACGATCGCGCTCCACCACAACAGCAGCAGCGGATTTTTCGTGAAAAAGGCCAGCGCGATGGAGGGCAGGATTTGCAGCAACGTCATGGCCACCCGCAACAGGCTGATGAACTTGAAATCGAGGAAGGCTTGCGAAAGGATCATCCAATAGGTGCCGTAGTAACCAGAGAACAATCCAAAACCGCCCGCCACAAAACAGGCGCGAAGCAAGCCGACATGGTCGGACGATACATTGAACCATTTCGGCCCCAGCCAGACGCCCAGGCCGATGAACGCCAGGGATACCAGCGTCAAAAAAGGAAGGATGATCAGGTTGCCCGTGCCCCAGTAACCACGCACGGCTTCGTGATCATTTTTTCCCAGGGCGACCCCGACGTAACGTCCCACCGCCACGCCCAGTCCCATATCGGCGAAACCAAACATCCCGTTGAACGTGATGATATAACCCCACAGCGCATACATGTCGTTGCCGAGAAAACGCAGAAACAGGGGCATCGTGAAAAAACTGACCACCGCAGTGACCAGCAGCGGTAGCAGGCTCCAAACTGACTGTCGTTTGATGCTCATGACAAATATTACTCTTTCCAGGATGGGCGGGCGGAATTGTTACCCGTTCACGGCGGCTTTGCCACATTGAAAATCATCGGGCCGCGCGTCACATGAGCTTTGTTTCCTTGCAACCCGAATCACTCTTGGTTTGCCGGCGGCCGGCTTACTGTAACTGGACCAGATACCAGTCCGTTGGTCCCACGGCCGCCCGCAGGTAGAGTGGAATTTTTTGCATGACCCGGCCGTTCATTTGTCGGAGCCAGTCATCCAGCGAACATTGAAACCGAGGTCCCAATAATTCCTCACTCACCAAAACATATTCCACCCCCCGTTGCTTCAACTCCGCCGGCGTGTCCTGCGGACACACGTGTTCAATGCGGCGTGAGCCGAACGGCCGCCAGAGCGAGGTTTCCGGGTCGTCGTAGGTAATCAATCCCAACACCTTCACGTCCGGCGGCAACACCTCGCGCACCGGCGCGAACGCATCGGAACGGTTGCGATAGACCGAATAGACCGCTTCCACCCGCGCCAGCACCGGATGCTGCGCGGCCGTCGCGTGGACTTTTTTCAAAAAAATCCCGACTGGAAACAGGGGGCGGGCCGGGGAAACAATCAGCAATCCCGCCGCCATCAAAAAAACCGCGCCCGCTGACACCCGCCACCAGCGCCGGGCCACCAGCCGCCCGTGGCCGTAGCCGGTGAGCAGCAGGGGAACCAACAGCGGATAATAAGGCGCCACTATGCGGCCGATGGGAGATACTTCGGTCTGACTCAACAGGGCCATTAATGAAATCCAAGGCGCGACCCGGATTGCGGTCTGCCAGCCGGCCTCTGGAGACTTGGATTGCCCGCTCGAGAACAAAGTGCCAGATCGCCGGGTCGCAACCAGGACGCTGATGAGAAGCAACAGGGTGACACCAAACCCCAACCCGGCGCTTTCTTCCATTTGCATTTCTTCGGCGCGAAACTCGGCCGCCTGGGGTTCCACAACCGCAGCGTGCAATCGCGAATTCAATGCGGCGGGAATGAGTCGCAGTACCTCTTGATTCCATGCGCCGGCAAGGGGAAAGATCGGCGGGGTAAGGTTTTGAACCGTTAACAGTGCGGGATAGGAAACCATCCGCAACATTGGCGCGTTTTTTACCCCCTGGCTTTCGGCATTCCAGCCCGTCCAATCCCCGCAAAAATGGGCGTTGAGTACGGCGGTGGGCAGGAAGGACGCGAAGGTCGCGATGACACAAACCGCCGCCGTTGCCAGGGGACGCCGCAAAACAGAATACAGCGACGGCAAAACGGCAACCGCCCACGGCAACAACAGCGGCAAATCGCTGGTTTTGGCGCTGGTCATCAACGCCGCTGCCAGCACAGACGCAAAGAAATCACACGGAGCCCTGGAAACCTTCGCGCGCAACGCAAAATCAATGGCGGCCAGCGCAAAGGGCGCGCCGAACAAATCGTTGCCGATGCTTCCCGCCTGCAATAAAAAACAATAGCCGGTGGGAACCAGCCACATCCATGGCCACGCCACGCGCCGGCGCACGCCCAGCCGCGTGAACACGCTGAACATCAGCCCCGGCAGCAGCAAAAAGGAAACGATGTTGATGAGGAAAAGCAACCGGTCGGTTTTCAGCAGCGTGATCATCGGCGTGGAAACCCATTCGATGCCGCAGGCGCGGGCGTTGACCCGGGGAAACATGGTATGAATCCAATGCCAGCGGTCGTCCGCCAGCCAGTGCAGAATGCGCGGGACGCGATACGTCAGCCCGTCATAATTGGTCGGCGCATGCAACGCGCTGCCCCCAAAAGCCATGGCCGCCAGGATCAAAAATGCCAGCGGAAACGGCCGGCGAAAACGGCGGCGGAGTTTTCCCCAATGCACCGGCGGCAATAATGGTCCGAAGCTGTTTTTCCACCACAGGAACAACGCGGCAAGTCCCACCAGCAAAACGGCCGCGTAGCCGCCCGCGTTCAATTGATGTAGCGCCGACAGCATCCAGCCGGCGCAGTTCAAATAAGCGCAGAACCACACCCAGAAAAGGACGACTTTTGACATGATGATCAACCGCGCAGAAAATTGTATTTGAAAATGCACCACAGGGCGCGGAAGCCGTCACGCCAGCCGATTTTTTTCCCTTCGGCATAGGTGCGGCCGTAATAGGAAATGGCCACTTCGTAGATGCGCACCCTCAACCGGGCGACCTTGGCCGTGATTTCCGGCTCAAAACCAAACCGGTCCTCCTCAATCCTGATTTGCTGGATGACTTCCCGCCGGAAAACCTTGTAGCAGGTTTCCATGTCCGACAGGTTGAGATCAGTGGCCATGTTTGAAAACGTGGTCAGCAGGTTGTTGCCCACTGAATGCCAGTAATACAACACGCGATGCGCTCCTGAGCCCATGAACCGTGACCCAAACACCACGTCAGCCTTGCCCGTTAAAATCGGGACTAGCAACCGGTAATAGTCCTTTGGATCATATTCCAAATCGGCGTCTTGAACCATCACCGCAAATGCAGTCGCCTGGGCAAATCCCGTGCGCAATGCCGCGCCTTTGCCCTGATTTTGCCCGTGCCGCACCAGCGTGACCCTCGGGTCGCCGTTAACCACTGCTTGCAGCTTTTCCCAGGTGCCGTCCGTGGAAGCGTCATCCAC
>JBKQOA010000093.1:0-4905 GCA_052145735.1 Limisphaerales bacterium | reverse complement strand
GTGCGATTGCAGGCCATCGGCAACCATGTTGACGTAAAGGCTGGCGACCGCCACATCGATCATTGCCGCTACCAAGGTTGTCGGGCGGCCCGTCGGCGCAGCTTCCAGCAAACGGCGGGAGTCGTTGAGCAACGTCAATTCCTGCAAGGCTTTTTCCGGCTGGCCCAGCAGCAAATAACATTGGGTTCGCTGGGCCAGGGTCTGCGCCAGGGACCGCATCATCACAAAATTGGGAGTCTGTATTTCATATGGCCGTGAATAATCGGAATCAATCTGCGCGTAAGGCCGCTTCAGGGCTTCGCGGATTTCATCAAAGTCCGGTTCATACTGGTCGCTCCATTTCAGATAGTCCGCCGCTGCCGTGATCCGCACGCCGGTCAGCAACACGTGAAAAATCCCCTTGGCGCCGGTGGCTTCGACCCGCAAATGGCCGATGTTGGTGGCGGTGTCCGCAGGAATGAAATTTTCCAGTTCGGCCACGGACGGCGTCGGGTCGGCTTGCAGGATAATTTGCACGGGGGTGAGGTTGGTTAATTGAAATTCTGAAAACTTGAAACCTTGGGAGCCGTTGGCACTCCGGCCAATGGTGTCCTGGATCAATTCGCCGGCCTCTCGCCGCGCACCGGGGTCATTGAATTTCAAGACGAGCCTGTTGCTTGTGGATTCAAGGGTGCCACTGCCGGGCGATATGACCGTAATGGTAGCCACGACGATCGGCCCGGCATTGGTGGTGTCAAACACGGGGAAGGTATTGTTTTTTTCGTATGGATCCCACTTAAACCTCGGCTGTTTGGCATACAAATCCGCCTCGCCATAATTTCTGGAATGGATAAAACTGAAGGCGATTTTTTTGCTGGCTTTGAAAAAATTCTGGTCGTCCGGCAGGGGCGGCGGGATGAATTTGTCCCAATCCAGCACCATGCCTTTGGCTTCCAGTTCGCGTTTGCAGTTTTCCCACGCGCGTTTGCCGCGCCAGTCTTCCTCGGTGTAAAAAATGGCGATCAACGTGGCAAAAATGGCCAGGCCAATCAAAGCCCGGCGGCCCATCCGCCAGCCCCGGTTGTTTTTCGGTGTTTCGTTCATAATCGATGTCAAAGTGGGCGGAGCGGCAGCTCCGCCCTACCTGATGAACGGTAGGGCTGCGCTGCTGCGCAGCCTCGTCTTCGATGTTTCACGTTGTCAAAACCTCCATGCCTTCCGTGCGCGGTTTCGGCAAAAAAATCTTCTGCCGGTCCGCGTCGCGTGGCAGGGAATGGTCCGTCAGCAACTCCGCCAGGATTTTTTGCTGGTCTTTCAAGGTCATCATCATTTCGGCTGACGGCCCGGATTTGAGCAGGGCCGGCGACTGCTCACGCAGGGAAACATTCGCCGCCAGAATCAAAATCCACGCCGCGGCCAGTCCGGTCCAGATCCGGCGGCACGGCCAGATGAGTTCCAGAAACGAAAGCCCGATGGCATTTGCCAGCGTAGCCGCGAATGTCAATTCGCGGACAGGCTGTTTCCGCCGATTGACATCGGCGGCTACTTCCACGATCTCGCGGCGGATGGCGTCGAGTCTTGGAGCGGCGGCTTGATGTCGTTTTAACAAAATTTCCCGCGGAGTTTTCATTTCTTTTCCTCCAGTAATTTTCGCAGCGATTTTTTGGCGTAATGCAACCGCGACTTCACCGTGCCGATTTGCACGCCGGTGATGCCGGCGATTTCTTCCAGCGAAAAATCCTCGACAAAATGCAGCAACAGCACCGAGCGCTGCGGCAGCGGCAATTGATTCAAAAGCTGCATAAATTCGGCCTCCCGTTCCTGCCGGATGAGCAGATCGTCCGGTCCGTTCTCAAGTTCATCCGATACGCCGGAAATTTCATCGAACAAAATTTCCTCGCGATTTTGTCTCCGCCAGCATTGGATGCATTTCTGGTGCGCGATGCCGAAGAGCCAACTCCCGAACTTTTCGTTGTCCCGCAGGCTGCCGATGTGCCGGACGGCGGCGATGAACGTCTCCTGCACGACGTCAAGGCTCGTCTGTTCGTCGTGCGCCAGTTCAAAAACATAGACATACAAGGGCAGTTGGTAGCGTCGAAAGAGAGCGTCCCAAGCCTCCGGTTCTCCGGCTTTGGCCTGTGGCACGGGCAGATGTTCGCGTTCAGCCACCACCAGCATTTACACAGAGAAGAATGCAACAGGCGAGAAAAGGTTCATTTGATCTGGAAGAGGCTTGAAATCCTCGAAATCTGGCCTGTTTCGTGCTATTTGCATTGCTAAATTGTCCAAAACCATTGAAAAATTAACCCATGTCAACGGTCGCTGAACAACTCCGGGGCGCACGCGAAGCCCAAAAACTGACAGTCCAGCAGGTGGCGGACGCCACCAAAATCCGCACCGACCACATCCGCGCGCTGGAGGAGGGGAACTTCAACGTGTTTTGCGCGCCGATTTACATCCGCGGTTCGGTGAAGAATTACGCCATGCGGCTCAAGCTCGACGTGCCGCAAATCATGGCCGCGCTCGATGCCGAACTGGGCCGGACGGAAAAATTCAGCGAGCCGCCGCCGTTGACGGAGGCGTCCAACACGCCAGTTGACCGCTTTATGTTCCTGCTCTCGAAGCTGAACTGGAAAGCCGGGGTGGCCGGCACCGCCATTTTGGGAATTGCCCTGGTCGTTTTCTTCGTCGGTTTTGCGTGGCGGCATCATCAGCACAGTGACGCGCTGGCGGGCCTGAAACCCGCGGTTTATCAGACGGCAAATTCCGGCCAGACGCTGCCGTTGGCGTCACATCGCTGAGAATCCTTTCGGAGGGGCGAGTTCCACGAGCCCCAGATTTTTGTATCGGGAAGAAGTTTGTGAGCTCGCAGAGCTCGCCCCTCCGGCTTTAAGATTTCACATGTCGTTCAGATAAATGGCGCGGTTGCGCCAGAGGTAAATCAGGCCCGACACCGCCGTCAGCACAATCGTCACCCACAGCATGATTTCGGCAAACGTGCTGACCCACGGCACAAAGAGTTTTTCCAGCCAGGCCGGCCATTCCCCGCAGGCGTCCACGATCAGCAGCGCATTGATGACCACGATTTGCGAGATGGTCTTGTGCTTGCCGAAATTTTCGGCGGCCAGCACGATGTTTTTTGACGCCGCCAGCAGCCGCAGGCCGGTGATGGCCAGTTCGCGGGCGACGATGACGATGACCATCCAGGCGGCGACCTTGACGGGCGCCTCCGGGTGCAGGTGTGTGCTTTCCACAAACGCGATGAAAGCCGAGCAGGTCATGACCTTGTCGGCCAGCGGGTCCATCAAAATGCCGAAATTGGTGATGAGCCCGCGGCTCCGCGCAATGCGGCCGTCGAGAAAATCCGTGATGCCCGCAGCGCCAAACAAAAACAGCGCGAGCGTGTTGCGGAACGGAACCGGCCAGGGCCAGAACAACGCCCAGAGAAACAACACCGTCAATCCGAAGCGGGAGACGGTGAGCTTGTTCGGCAGATTCATCGGCGTTGCTGGATTAATGGATTTTTGGATTGTTGGGCCTTCATTGTTCCATTCATCCATTTATCCATCAATCCATTCATCCTCCCACTCAGGCCCCGAATTTGTCGAACATCCGCGCGTTGGCCTGCATCAGGCGGATGAGGTATTTCGCCGCGAACACGCCGAGCGACCCGCTGTTCGCGCCGGTTTCGGTGAACCGTTCCAGCTTGTCCGAGCCGCTCACCGCCGAGTGCAGCAGCAGCGGTTGCGGATGCCACGAGTGGCCCTTGACCGCGCACGGGGTCGAGTGGTCGCCGGTGATGGCGAGCACATCCGGCTTTTTCTTCAGCAAAATCGGCAGCGCGGCGTCGAAATCCTCGATCGCCTTTTTCTTCGCGGCGAAATTGCCGTCCTCACCGTATTTGTCCGTGTATTTGTAGTGGATGAAAAAGAAATCGAAGTTGTCGTATTCCTTGAGATAACGCTCGAACTGTTCGGCGATGGTCGCCGGGCCCTCGATTTTTTTCATGCCCACGAGTTGCGCCAGGCCCTTGTACATCGGATAAACCGCCAGGCAGGCGGGCTTCAATTTGTAGCGCTCCTCGAACAGCGGGATGTGCGGCTGGTGCGCAATGCCGCGCATGAGGAAACCGTTCGCCGGCTTTTCCTTCGCGATGATCGGCAGCGCGGCCTTGTAAAAATCGGCGATGAGCCCGGCCATCTTCTTCTGGCCGGCGTTGTTTTCATCGCGCGGATGAACGATCGGAACCGGAAATCCTTCGCGGTTCGGGTCGGTATCCGTGAGCGGGCCTTCCAGCCCCTGGCCGCGGAACACGACGACGAAACGATGCTCCTTGCCGGGCTGGATGATGACCTGGGTGTCGCCGATTTTTTTGATTTTGGCGGCAAGCTTCGCGCAGAGCTTCTCGCACGTCTCGGTGGGGATGCGGCCGGCGCGGCGGTCGGTGACGATGCCCTTGGCGTCCAGCGTGGCGAAATTGGCACGGGCGCAGACGTCACCGTGCTTGAGTTCCACGCCGAGGCCCAGCGCCTCGATGACGCCGCGGCCGACCTGGAATTCCAGCGGGTCATAGCCAAACAAGCCCAGGTGGCCCGGCCCGCTGCCGGGCGTGATGCCTGGCGCGGCGGGAATCATGCGTCCCTGCGCGGAATCCTTCGAGAGCTTGTCGAGGTTCGGCGTCGAGGCGGCTTCGAGCGGGGTCAGGTAATTTTGTTCCTTCGTGGCAATGTCGCCCAGGCCGTCGAGGACGACCAGCGCGAGCTTGGCATTGGTTTTGAGAGTCAGTTCGGAATAAAGGGCGTCCAGATTCATCCGCTCATTTTGCCGCAAGCGCGCCGAAGCGCAATTCGATTCCGTTTTGGGTGGTGGGGCGAGCGTCCCCGCGAGCCGGTCTTGGTGCGGCAAAACGAACACGGCTCGCGGGGA
>JBKQOA010000092.1:0-4335 GCA_052145735.1 Limisphaerales bacterium | reverse complement strand
CAGCCTTTCGGGAATGACGATGTCCTCCTCGCGCGGCACGACGATTTCCTCGTCCACCTCGACGGCAAAGCCTTCCGCGCCCGGCTCGACCTTTTCCCGTTTGGCGGTGAGCGGCAATTCGGGTTCGGTTTCCCGCAACGGCTTGTTTTTCGCGCGGGAATTGAACGAGGCGATGTTGCGCACGCCCACGCGCGCAAAAATCTGGTAGCGCTTCTCCATTTCATTCACCACCCAGCGCAAGGCGAGGATAACCTTCTTCGGATCAGTCACGACCGGCACGACGAGGTGCGGCAGCGCGTTGTACTGCTGCAATTCGACGACCTTGGGATCAATCATCACGAACCGGAGCTGGTCGGGGGAGAAACGGTAAAGCAGCGAGGTGATGATGGCGTTGATGCAAACGGATTTGCCGGAACCGGTGCTGCCAGCAATGAGGATGTGCGGCATTTCGGACAGGTCCGCCACGATGGGATGCCCATAGACGTCCTTGCCCAGCGCGATGGGAATCTTCGCCTTGCTGTTGCGCCACTCGTCGGACTCGAACAAATCGCGGACGATGACCTTGGTTTTGACCGGATTGGGCACCTCGACGCCGACGGAGCTTTTGCCGGGCACGGGCGCGAGAATGTGGATGCGTTCGGCCTTGAGCGCCGCGGCGATGTTGTTCGACAGCGCGGTGATTTTTTCCAGCTTCACGCCCGGCGCCGGGTGCAATTCGTAGCGGGTGATGGTCGGACCCTTGGTGATGTCGCCGAGCGAAACCTCGATCTCAAACTGCGCGAGCGTCTGCTGCATCAGCCGCGCGTTGGCCATCAATTCCTCCTTGGATTCCGTGGGCTTCACGGTCATGTCCGGGTGCTGGAGAAAATCCAGTGGCGGCAACTGGTAATTGCCGATGATGGGCGTGGCGGCGACGGTGAGCGGTTTCGGTTTCTTCGGCGCCCGGGGTTTGGGCGGAGCGGACGACACCGAATTGTCGGCGATGTGAACGACCGGTTCCGCTTTTTCACCCTCGGACTTCTCCGCCTCAACTTTTTCCGCCACCGCTGTTTCCTTTTTGTTCGCGGCCGGTTTTCCCTCGGCTTCGGGTTTTCTGCCCAGCACTTCTTCGGTCGTAACGGCGGCAACCGCTTCGCGCGGCGGCGACGATTCCTCCGGTTTGGCAGGACTGGCCGCTTCCGGCTCTTTGGCCGGCTCGGGCAGGGTGGTTTTGCGCACCCGCGCGGAAGCCGGTCTGACTTCCGGCACGCTCAAATCGCGGACGGTCGGCTCCGGCACCGGCTGCAAATCCGCGCCCAGACCGGACCGGGCGACTTCCTCCTGCAATTTTCTGGCCTGCCGTTCGAGGTCGCGCGCGCGGCGTTCGAGCGCGGCTTCATCGGCGGATTTGGGTTCGGCAACAACCGTTTCTTCCTTGCGGAAGGAACCGCGAATCCAACTGCCGAGCTGAAAATTCGTCAGGAACAACAGGCTGACCAGACACAGAAGAGCATAAACAAACGTCGCGCCGATCGCGCCAAGCGTCCAGAAACCGAAGTCGTAGAACGTCTGGCCCATCAAGCCGCCCAAACTGGGTGCTTGCATATTGTTCCGCCAGGCCACCAACCAACGGGCCATGTCGGCCATGTTCAGCAACCCGCAGCAGCCGATAATCAGCAACACCGCCCAAATCGTGTGCCATATCCAGCGTTGTTGCAGGTGCTCAATCGCGTCCGCCACCGTCCTCAAACCTGCGAACTGCAGGACATACGGCACATACGCGAAACCAAACAGCAACATCAGCAATGAAATCAAATAACCGCCGCCGCCAAACACGAAAAACAGGCCGTAGGCGCCATAAGCCCCGAAGGGACCAATCCAATTGTGGACCGGGTTGTTGCCCGGCGGGTGGATGAACTTCAGGTCGTAACGGTCAAAGGAAAGCTGCGCGACCAGCAGCAACAACCCGAGCGCCAGCAATCCAAAACCGATGAGGTCATCAAAGCCTCGGTGCGAACCCGTTGTTGTTTTGCGTGACATGGCCGCAGCGTAACAATTCGGCGCGGAGACTTCAAAGCGGGAAATTATCCTCCCGACTCCGCCCGGCGGGACCCCCTTCCCGCCGGAGGGGAACGGGACGCAACCAAAACGCGGTTTTGAATCAACTTGTTTCGCTGGCACAAGATAATATCCTTGGCCGACACGGGCATGAACCAAACAATACCTGCACGACACCCATGAAGATTTTGATCACCGGCATTTGTGGCTTTGTGGGCAACGCCTTGGCCTCGGAATTGAAGCACCAGGTTGAAAATCTTGAAATCATCGGTCTCGACAATCTCAGCCGCCCGGGCAGCGAGCAGAATCGTCATGGCCTCAAATCAGCAGGCATTTGTTTCCGGCACGGTGATATTCGCAATCCGAGCGACCTGGAAGATTTGCCCAAGGTGGACTGGGTCATCGATGCGGCGGCCAATCCCAGCGTTCTGGCCGGCGTTTCGGGGATGACAAGCAGCCGGCAACTGATGGAGCACAATCTCGTCGGCACCCTTCACCTCCTCGAATACTGCAAGCGCCATGGCGCCGGCTTCGTCATGCTCGGCACCAGCCGCGTTTACTCGGCCGCCCGCCTGGCCGCCCTGCCGATGGAGGTGAAGAAAAACGCGTTTGCGCCGCGCTTCGCCGAAACGCGCGAACCGGGGCTTTCCCCGGCGGGTGTGACGGAGGATTTTTCCACCCAGCCGCCGCTGTCGCTTTACGGAAGTGCCAAACTGGCGTCGGAGCTTCTGATTCTGGAATACGGACTGGCGTTCAATTTGCCGGTGTTTGTCAACCGCTGCGGGGTGCTCGCCGGCGCCGGCCAGTTCGGGAAACCGGACCAGGGCATTTTCACGTTCTGGATTCATTCGTATCTGCGAAAGCGACCGCTGAAATACATCGGCTTCGGCGGCACCGGCCACCAGGTGCGGGATTGCCTGCATCCCCGCGATCTGGCGTCGCTGATCGCCCTGCAAATGCGCCAGCCTGAAAAGTCCGGACGCGTGCTCAACGTCGCCGGCGGCCCGGACAACAGCCTGTCGCTCGCGCAGTTGAGTGACTGGTGCGCCTCCCGTTTCGGCCGCAGGGAAATCAAGGGTGATCCCGCGCTGCGGCGTTACGATGTGCCCTGGCTGGTGCTCGACCCGGCGCGGGCGGCGGCGGAATGGGACTGGCATCCGGTCACGAAACTGGAAAGCATTCTGGACGAAATCGCCGTCCACGCCGAACAACACTCGGAGTGGCTGGATTTGTCTGAGGGCTCATGAGCAATCCTGAACTCCAACCGCGCCCGGTCTCCCTGCTGTCGGTGGTCATTCCCGCGCGCAATGAGGAAGGGTGCATTTGTTCCACCGTGGAGCATCTCCACCTGGAGCTGCGGCTGCACAACGTGCCCCACGAAATTATCGTCGTGGACGACGGCAGCACCGACCGGACCTGGGAACTGCTGGCCGAAACCAAGGCCCGGCTTCCCGAACTGGTTACCTTGAAAAATGAAGGCCTGCACGGTTTCGGCCGCGCGGTTGTCCTCGGTCTCGACCACATAAAAGGCGACGCCGTGGTCATCATGATGGCGGACGAATCCGATGATGCCCGGGACGTGGTGCGCTACTGGGAGGAATTGAACAAGGGCTGGGACTGTGCCTTCGGCAGCCGCTTTATCAAAGGCGGCGGCACGGTTGACTATCCAAGAATCAAGCTGTTCGTCAATCGAATGGCCAATTTTTTTCTCAAGACGCTCTTTGCCATCCGGCTGAACGACACGACCAACGCGTTCAAGGCCTATCGGCGCGAAGTGATTGACGGGTGCCGGCCGTTGATTTCTCCTCATTTCAATCTCACGGTTGAACTGCCGCTCAAGGCCATTGTGCGGGGCTTTTCCTGGACCGTCATTCCCATCACCTGGCGCAACCGGCGCACGGGCGAGGCCAAACTGATGATGCGCGAAATGGGCAGCCGCTATCTTTTCATCTGCCTCTACGTCTGGCTGGAAAAATATTTCAGCCGGGGCGATTATCGCAAACGCAGCCCGGAATGATTTTGCCCCCGGTCACGGATGCACCAGGCGCGAATCACTTCATTTCGCCCGCGCCGGAGACCGCCCGCGGCCGGCAGCGGTCCCACCCTTCGGAAAGGCCATGTATTGTTCGGCATTGGCGTAGCAGATGTTGCGGATTATCGGACCGACGAGCTTTTCGTCGTCGGGAATGAGGCCGTTTTCCACGTCACGACCAATCAAATTGCAGAGCGTGCGCCGGAAATATTCGTGGCGCGGATAGGACATGAACGAGCGCGAATCCGTGATCATGCCGATGAAGC
>JBKQOA010000091.1:0-7723 GCA_052145735.1 Limisphaerales bacterium | reverse complement strand
GCAAATACTCGTGCGCGCCGACGGTCGGCGCCTTGAGTTTCGTGTGCTCGGCTTGAAACGTCCAGCCGATGAACGCGGTGAACCCTTTCGATTTATCCTGCTGCGCGCGCAGCCGTTCGAGATGCTCGATGCGGTCTTCAATCGTCTCGACATGGCCGAACATCATCGTGGCACTCGAATTAAGTCCGAGCCGGTGTGCCACGTCCATGACTTCGAGCCAGTCGTCGCTCATCGCCTTGAGCGGTGAAACCTTCCGGCGCACGCGATCCACGAGGATTTCCCCGCCGCCACCGGGAATCGAACCCAGCCCGGCTTTCACAAAGTCGCCGATGATTTTCTCCAGCGGCTCGTTGAACACTTCGCGGAAATGGATGAACTCGCTGGGGCTGAACCCGTGAATGTTCACCTGCGGGAATTTGCCTTTGATGTGCGACAGCAAATCGAGATACCACTGCTTCGTCAGTTTCGGGTGATGCCCGCCCTGCATCAAAATTTGCGTGCCGCCCAGCGCAATGGTCTCCTCGATTTTGCGGTCCATCTCGTCGAACGTGATGACGTAGGCGTCGGCGTCCTTTTCCGTCCGGTAAAACGCGCAGAATTTGCAATAAACGTTGCAGACGTTGGTGTAATTGACATTGCGGTCAACGATGTAGGTGACAATTTCATTGCCGCGGCCGTTGAAATCCTTCGCCTTGGCCAGTTGTCGGCGGCGGTCGGCGAGCGCGCCGAGTTCCTCCAGCGGCAAAAGATAAAGCCTCAACGCTTCGGCTGGGTTGATGCGCCTGCCATCCCAGACCTTTTGCAGCAACTCGTCCAATGACGCGTCGTAAATCACAGTTTCATGTTAACTTATCCGCATTTTCAAGACAACCGCCAAGGCAAGCTACGGGTCCGCCTGCTGTCGCTCTTGTTTGGAGTTCCGCCTTCAGGCGGTTTCGGCAGTGCTGTCTTTCTTGCCGCGTAAACGCGGAACTCCAAACTTTTAACCTGGGTTTGGCCAGTTTCGATTTTCTTTCTGCCCGGCCTGTGCCCATCATCCATGATTTATGAGCGCGATTGCAACTCCACCGGCACGAACGGCACGAACGGCGAAGCCTTTCGAGCTGGCCATTTTTGCCGTGATGATTGCGGGCGCCTGCACGTTTCTCAATGTGTATTGCACGCAGCCTTTGCTGCCGCTTTTCCAGCGCCTTTTCCATGCCTCCGAAATCGAGGTCAGCATGACCGTGGGCGCCATCACGCTGGCAGTCGCGCTCATGGCCCCGGTCACCGGCATGATTGCGGAAACCATCGGGCGCAAGAAAGTCATCGTGCCCGCCCTCTTCGCGATGGCGGTCCCGACTTTCCTGGCCGCCACGTCGCAAAATCTGCATGCCCTCATCGGCTGGCGTTTTGCCCAGGGACTCTTTGTCCCCGGCGTCATCGCCGTGATGATGGCCTACATCAACGAGGAATTTGCCGGCCGCGCCGGAACGGTGATGTCCGCCTACGTGGCCGGCACGGTCTTTGGCGGTTTTCTGGGACGCTTCCTGACCGGCCACATCGCCGCGCTCTGGAGCTGGCGCACCGCCTTCGTGACGTTGGGCATTCTGGACCTGCTCGGGGCCCTGGCCGTGCGCCAATGGCTTCCGCTGGCGGTTAATTTTGTCCCTGCCCGGCACGTGTTCAAGTCGCTGGGCGACACGTGGGGCCATCTGTGGAATCCGCGCCTGCTGGCCATCTGCGGCATGGGTTTCACCGTCCTGTTTTCGCTGGTGGGCGTGTTCACCTACGCCAACTTTTTTCTCGCCGGCCCGCCCTTCAATCTTTCTCCCGCCGAGCTGGGCAGCATCTTTTTCGTCTATCTGCTGGGCTGCATCGTGACGCCGCTGGCCGGCCGCTTCCTCGACCGCCACGGGTTCCGCCGGACAACGCTACTGTCGTTCGCCATGTGTCTGGCCGGTCTTTTGCTGACGTTGTTTCATGCGTTGCCGTTGGTGATTGCCGGCCTGGCGGCTTTTTCCTCCGGCATTTTCATCTATCAATCGGCGGCGACGGTGTTGACGGGACAGGTTGCCGGGCGCGCCCGTTCCGCCGCCGCCGGTCTTTACGTGACTTTTTATTATGCCGGAGGAAGCGCGGGCGCGGCGCTGACGGCTTGGTTCTGGTTGAAGGGCGGTTGGCCCGCCTGTGTCGGCTTGTTTGCCGCCATCAGTCTGATCACGCTGATCCTGGGACTGGCTGGTGGGAAATCCGTGGCTGGCCGGGAGATTCCTCCGGAACCGCTCATGGACACGGCCATTTGAAATCGTTGCCGGGCTCAGGGTGCCCGGTGGAAATTTCCCGGTTCGAGGGTGGCCAGATGTTGGCAGATGTCCTTGACCACATCCATTCTCCCGAGCGCCCTGGCTGCCGTGGCTTTGTGCAGATAGGCTTCCACCATTCCCGGGTCCAGCGCGATGGCTTGATCGGCATATTCCAGCGCCTGGAGATGGCTGCCCATGTCGTCGGCCATGGTGGCCAGATGCAACCAGCCGAGTTTGTGCTGGGGATTTATTTTCAAGGCCTGCTTCAGACAGCGAACGCCCTCGGCCGGCCGCCGCAGATTCTTATAGAGAAGTTCCGCGAGGTGGTTCCAAATCTCAAAGTCGGTTACATCCATCGCCAGCGCGCGCCGAAAGGCCGTCTCCGCCTGCGCATGTTGCCCCATGCCGCTCAAACCCAGGCCGAGGTAATAAACCGCCCGGTGATCTGTTGGAGCGTCTTCCTGCCATTTTTGGGCGAAAGCGAGTACTTCCGGCCACAACCCCGCTGCGCATATTTTGTCCGCCCGTCCGGCCCGGTCCTCTGTGCTCGGTTCCATGTTTTGTTTGATTGGGCCCAATATCCGACAACCGGCAGCGTTTACAATCAGATAATGGGACGCAGATGTTTTGTGGGCGTGGTTAAAACGCAATTCCTGTGAAGCGCAAACTTTTACATCACCGGGAGATCGGCTGGAGGTTCAGCGGGAACGGCGGAAATGTTCCGGGTCGAGCGACGCCAGGACCTGGCAAACTTCCCTGACCACATCTATTTTCCCGAGCGCCCGCGCCGCGGTGGCCTTGTGCAGGTGGGCCTCCACCAGCTTGGGGTCCAGGGCAATGGCCCGGTCGGCGCAAACCAGCGCCTGCTGATGCCGGCCCAGCCGGCCGACCATCGTGGCCAGGTTCGACCAGCTCTGTTTGTGATCGGGATTGATCTTCAGGGCCCGTTCCAGACAACGGACGCCTTCGGCCGGCCGCTGCAATTTTTCGTAGAGCAATCCGGCCAGGTTGTTCCACACCCTGGCATCGGTCGGATTGATGGTGAGCGCATGGCGGTAGGCCGCTTCCGCCTGGGCAAATTGCCCCAAGCCGCACAAGCCCAGACCGATGTAATAAAGCGCGCGATGATCGGACGGATCTTCTTCCCGCCACTTTTGGGCGAAGGTCAGCGCCCTGGACCATGCCCCTTTTTCACAAAGTTCGCGGGCCTGGTCGGCTTTTTTGTCCGGGTTCGAGAACATGGCTGAATAATCCGGCTACCCTATCCTCCGGCGGCCGGTACGACGATAAAAAAGTGGAATCAAAGTTTCAGTTCCGGCCCGCAGGAACAAAGCAGGTTTCTTAGCGCGAACAGTTCCAGCGCGAATGGGATGTACCCGCCGTAACCCGGCAGCGGCATGGCGAAGACGTGCAGGAAATTCGCTCCCGGCGTGTGATAAATCCATTGCGGCCAGGACCAGTAATTCCACATTTCCCAGAAAAACCCGCAGATCAGCGCCCCAAGCGACAGCGATATTACCGGTCGCCAGTCGCCTTGTTGCATCCACGCCAGAAAATGCGGCCGACCCAGCCGGCGGTTCACCGGCTCGAAGATACACACCAGCGAAATCCAGACCAGCGGATAGAAAAATTTTGGCCAGGCCAGTGTCAACACCAGCATGACCAGTCCTGTAAACAGCAATCCGAGGCCAACCTGGGGCGTGTCCGGGACGCACGCGCCGGCCCGAAGCGATTTCACCCAGCGGAACGTCCGCGCCAGTTCGGCGGTTTCGAACACGGCCGGCATGACGGTGGAAAACGACAACGTGCAAAGGGCGTAGTATTCGAGCGGTGTGAACGAGCCGACGCCGAGATATTCCCAGTTGCCCGTCCGCCAATTGATGATTTCAAACAGCCACCACGCCGGCACGGACAGGATAAAGAGCAGGACGAACCCCTTGCGCGAGCGCGTCCACAACGACGTCCCGGCGCGCCGCCAGACCAGTGCGTCCACCACCAGGCTGTAGCCCAGCCAGAGCGGGAAGAACAGATACGCCGTCCGCACTCCGGGCAGCGTCCAGTTCAACGGCCAGCAAACCGCCAGCAGGAACAATCCCAGCCAGCCTTGCGGCGCGAATCGCAGTCGTGATCTTGCGGCGTCCACTGTTTAACCGACAAAGAATAAGCATTGGCGTTCGTTTTTGGGAAGCCGGATAGATGGGTGAGGGCGCATAAAATTTGTTGTAGCACCCGCGTCCCGCGGGTCGTTTAGGGCGTCCCGCCCGAAACCGTTGGTGGATGAGGTTCGCCCTTTTCTGGTGCGATTATCTCCGGTCGTCCGCCCGCCATTCCAAATCGGCGGGACGCCGAATTGAACCCGCCGGAGGCAGGGGCTACCCTTTGCTTTTCTCGTCCCTTCCTGATGCTGGCTTGTCGCCCCCTGCGGAAAACACCAGCCATGTCCAGCCGAAAAGGAAGCTCACGCCGCCCACGGGCGTGACTGCGCCGAGCCAAAGCGCATTGGTCGCCGCCAGCAGATACAGCGAGCCGGAGAAAAAGAAAATGCCGATGAGGAAGCTCCACCACGCCACCGCCGGAAACGGTTTGCGGTCCGCCAACACGAACAGCATCACCGCGTGGATGAAATGATAAAACACCGCCTTTTCCCAGATGGCCGCCGTGCCGTTTTGCGCGAGCAAATCCTTAAGCCCGTGCGCACCGAACGCGCCCAGCGCCACGGCGAGCAATCCCATCAAGGCGGTGATGCGGGTGGCAACGGTTGAATTCATTTATCGATATTTCTCAATTTTCTTTGGCGCGAGCCTTGAGCTCCTGCAAAGACGCAGCTGAAATATGTTCCAGCGCCCAATCATATCCGTTGTAATAATCCGAGAGCCAAAGCAAATCCCTCACGGCCAAAAGCCATTTTTCAAGTTCCTTGTCTGTCGGCATTGCAGGGGGAGAACCATGCACAATTTTATTTCGGCTGGTGATTATTCTCTTGAGCATCTCAACTAACGTTTCCGGAGGACTCAATACAACCCCATTAAATGAACATTTAACCGGAAGCTTGGGAAACAGTTCTTCGACAATTTTCACAACCGGTGGAGATTGAGTATTTTCTAACAGCCAAGTTGTATTCGGCATCAATGTTCCGATTAAATTCTTTACAGCCGCTTCTGCTGCTGCGGTGGCCATGACTATTGACACGCGTTTTTCTGATTCATGGCATTTCCATGCTTCCCGAAACAGCAAGTGGTGAATTGGAGCTTCATTTTTATCATCCAATTCGAGAAAGTTGGCTGCCATTTGCAGCTTTGGATTCTTGGTTTCCTTCTCCTTTGGAGGAACTGACTCTGCTTTGAAATCCATTCGCACTGGCAATTCTTCAAATTTCTCCCCATCAACGGAATATCGCATCTCCAAGAACTCACTTGCTAAAGAGCTGGGCCCACAGTGGACACCAATCCTCCAAAGGAGACGGTTCAATATATCAAATGCGAACTGATCCAACTCCGCGTGACAGCGTCTCATTTCGGCCCAAAAGGCCGACGTCACCCAAGAATATGAATACAAGTTTTTCCATTCTTGAATTGGTGCATCAAGCATGGCAAGAGCGCCGGGCTTTTCTAATGATGGACTCTCCTTGAGTTTCTGAACGATTGCGTGGCTCTCGGGCGACAATTTTACCTGCTTAGTCAAAGTAAACAGGGTGCGCCACTTTGAAATATTTCGCACTTCATAGAAAGCATCCAGTGTTTCATCGTCATCCAAAATTTCAAACACTACATCAAACGCGTTAGGTGAAACGATATGCAGTGCCTCCAGGTCTTTTGCCGGAGCGCCGAACCAGACGGCTGTCGGCGCATCAGGGTCTAATGCCCACCAAAGGTCCGGCGCTTCAATTTTGTATTGCGCGAGAAGATACGTTGAATTTTCTCCTGAGTTTTTCATTTGCCCCGGAGAGTAGGTTCACTTCGGCATCTGCAAACCAACCTTGTCCGCCACCTGGGACACGTCCTTGTCGCCGCGGCCGCTCAGGTTCACGATGATGAGTTTGTTCCGGCCCATTTTCGGCGCGCGCTTGATGACCTCGGCAATCGCGTGGGCGCTTTCCAGCGCGGGTATAATGCCTTCCAGCCGCGCCAGTTTCATGAACGCTTCCAGTGCCGCGTCGTCCTTGATATAGGTGTATTCCACGCGTTTCTGGTCGTGCAACCACGCGTGTTCCGGGCCCACGGCGGCGTAATCCAGACCGGCGCTGACGCTGTGGGTGAGTTGGATCTGCCCGTTTTTGTCCTGCAAAATGTAGCTGCGCGTGCCCTGCAATACGCCGAGCGAGCCGCCGTTGAACCGCGCCGCGTGCTGGTTGGGTTTGATGCCCAGTCCGCCCGCCTCCACGCCGACCATCTTCACGGATTTGTCCTTAAGGAACGGATAAAACAATCCCATCGCGTTCGAGCCGCCGCCGACGCACGCAACGAGCAGGTCGGGCAGGCGTTTTTCCTTGGCCAAAATCTGCCGGCGCGCTTCGTCGCCGATGACGCGCTGGAAATTCCGAACCATCACCGGATACGGATGCGCGCCATAGACCGTGCCGAGAATGTAATGCGTGGTGCGGATGTTGGTGACCCAGTCGCGCATGGCCTCGTTGATGGCTTCCTTGAGCGTCTGCTGGCCGGCCTTCACCGATACGACCTCCGCGCCGAGCATTTTCATCCGATAGACGTTGAGCGCCTGCCGCTCGCAATCCACCGCGCCCATGTAAACCACGCATTTCAGACCGAACATGGCGGCGACGGTGGCGGCGGCCACGCCGTGCTGTCCCGCGCCGGTCTCGGCGATGACACGGGTCTTGCCCATGCGCCGCGTGAGCAGCGTCTGGCCGATGACGTTGTTGATCTTGTGTGAACAGGTGTGCGCGAGGTCTTCGCGCTTCGCGTAGATCGACAAGCCCAGACGCTGCGAGAGCCGGGGCAACGGCGTCACGGGCGTCGGCCGCCCGGCGAACTGGCGCAGGGTGAGATGGAACTCCTCCACGAAATTCCGGTCGCCCCACGCATCGCGAAAGGCCGCGTCGAGCTCCACGCAGGCCGGCATGAGGGCCTCGGGCACGAAGCGGCCGCCGAACTCGCCGAAGTGGCCCCCGTCGTCGGGCGGGCCCATGACCTGACCGTGCTCTACCACTTGTCCTCCAGTGACGCGAATCCGAAACGGGCGCCCGCGACGAACGCCTCGACCAGCGCGCGGTCCTTGCGCCCCGGTGCCGCCTCGACGCCGCTGGCGCAGTCCACGCCCCAGGCCCCGGTGAGCACGATCGTTGTCGCCACGCTGTCCGGCGTCAGTCCACCACAACCCGGACCTCGTATTGGTGGACACATCGATCATCGCCAAAAGTCCAGTGCGGCCTCTGGTGGCTGGTATGGGTGACGCTCTAGCGACCTGGTTCGAGGCCAAGG
>JBKQOA010000090.1:0-5642 GCA_052145735.1 Limisphaerales bacterium | reverse complement strand
CCGAACGCAAGGCGTTCTACAAACTGGCCTGGCACTTGGGCGCATCGCAATCCGATCTGGCTGGCTTGAACGCCGAGGACGTTGATTGGGAACACCACGTCATTAGCTATGCGCGCCGAAAGACCGGCTCGATTGCCATCATGCGCATGGATGAAGACATGGAGGAAATCTTGCGCGACCTGCCGGGAAGCGGCCCGCTGTTTCCGTATCTGCGAACCGTTCGTTCTGGCGACCGCGCCACGGAGTTCAAACAACGCTGCACCGGACTTGGCATCAAGGGCGTCTCGCTGCACAGCTACCGCTATGCGTGGGCGGAACGGGCGAAGACGGCAGGCTATCCCGAACGGTATGCCCAGGTGAATCTTGGCCACAACAGCCGGGCGATGGCGCGGGCGTATTCCCGCAAAGCGCCGGTGGAAATGCCGTCGTTGAGTGAATACGAACGGCAACAGAAGGCCATCATTGGAAACCGGAACCCCGAACCAGCGGCACCCGCCGTTGCCGCATAGGAGGCCATCATGCAACCTTGGCAAATAAAAGCACTCGAACTGGAAGCGTCGGGATTGAAACACCTTGATGGATTCATCCACGAACACGCGCTCTATTTTCTCATTGGAGCCATTTATCTTTTGCTGGCTTTGTTGGCGTGGGTATTGAACGGTGGATTGCGATGCAAAGGAGGAAAATCCACGCCTCATGTCCAGCCAGCCCTTTTCATCCATCTGCCGGGACCGCCGCCACCGCTCCCGGACACGTTCGACCCATTTCCGCCGCCGCAACATTCGACGCATTGCAATCACTATAATGATTATTGGGAATGACCACTGGCGATACAGATTGCGCGCCGTATCATGGAAGCGCGAGGCACGCCGCTAGGAATGACGGTCATGGGAATTGTTACCATTGGTTGCGGATACTGAACTTTTGAGGGAACCTTTAAGCGTCCGGCTTTTTGCGGCGCGCTCGTTCTTGTCCTTGACCTTTAACCGGATGAGTTCGGTTGCCTTGTTCATCCATCTGGCGTCACCTTTCTTTTGCTCAATCTCGGCCGTCAGAAAAAACTTCACGGCTCCGGGCGGTGGATTGCCCAGCGGCTTGAGCTGGCCGGCAGTGACCAGAATGGGAATGTGGTCTGGTTCAAAACCGAGCCGCCAAGCGGCTTCGGCGGCGTTCATGCGCCCAGGCAGCGAAATCAGATTGAGAATTTCTTTGCGTTCGGGATTCATACGTTTTCCTTGGTTAAAGTGACAGTGACGGCGGCAATGTGGGTTTTCAATGTGGCGGCCAAACGGCGGTCCGCCGACTTCACGAACTTCAATTCATATTTCTGAATCTCGGCTTCCAGCCGCTTGAGGCCGCTGCCCAGGACGACCACATTGGCGGATGCAAAGCGGATCAGCATCTTTTCCGGCGGGGCGTCAGGCTCTTTTTCCAATGCCGGGTTGGAAATTTTTTCCGCATATAAAAACTGCGCGTAAGGCAGCAGATAGCTGATGCCGTCGTCGGCAAACACGTCTAGCGCGGCGATGGTGGAATCGCTGCCGAGGCAGGGATTGTCGCGCGGGTTAGACGCTGATATGGTGGGCGGCTGTTCGCTGGTGTTCGGTTGGCTTGATTTCATGGCTGCTCCTTTCGGTTGTTTCGAATGAAAGTGATTGTGCAATGCGTTGGCGGAACCGTTTCAGAAAACGATTGCCGCGCTGCAAAATGGTTTGGAGGAAGTCACGTTGAGGCATGGCCTCAACCGCCGCCAGCCGTGCGCTGGAATGGGTGACGTGCGAGCGAAGCAAGTCAGTGTCATCGGTGAAAATCTGGCAACGCTCTCGCCCACGCGAGATGCTGACGTAAAATTGTTCCTGATGGACGGCGGGCAGCGAACGCGACGAGGCAACGACCAGCACTTCATCCGCAGTCTTGCCCTGGGCGGCGTGCGACGTGACGGCGTAGCCATGCGTGAAGGTGCGATAATCGGCAGGAATCACCCGGCCATCGGCCAGCAAAACGGAATCGCCTTGAATGGCTTTGACCTCGACCAGTTCACCGTTCACAAATTTCTTTTGCCAATTTGATTGCAGCAACAGCTTGTCACCGGTAGCAACTTTCAATTTCCGTTTCTCCCCAACATCGCAGGTGATGCCTGCACCCAATGAGAAAATGTTTTCGGAACCATCCGTGTGCTGAACTTTGAGCGAGTCATTTTCCACGGCGACCACCTGCACCGTTTCACCTTTTTCAAAACCATGTCCTCGACGATGAAAATGGATGGCCATGCCGGAAAGATATTGCCGCGCATCCTGTTTCTGCGCTTCCGTCCATGACAGCGAATCGAAAACTTGAAACTCCTTTTCTTCCAAAGCCAGACGGCCAGATGATTTTAATTCCGCCCGGATTTTTTCCGTCACCATTTCAATTTCCGCCCAAGTGGGCGCGACCAGCAGCACGGATTTATTTTCCGCCATTGCTTTCAGATATGACTTCGCCGCAGAGTCGTGAAGTGTGCCGTCCGAAAATTCGGCAACCGCGCCCATGCGTTCCAGTTGCGTGAATGCCTCGTTGGTGTTCTTTTGCGCGGCCAGTTCCACGGCCTTCCGATATTCGGCCTTGCGTTGCCGCCGGATGGCCGTCAATTGGCCGGACTTGAAATCGGAATGCTGCTCCAAAATCCGCAGCGCATCGCCACGCGCCACCGAAGCGTGCTGCCCGGTGTCGCCGGACAAAATGATTCGCGCATCGCGTGCCCAATCAAACAGCCGTTTCATGTCATCCATCCCTACCGCCCCGGCTTCATCCAGCACCACCATCTTGTCCTTGAGCAATGATGGCTTGGACAACAGCAGGCTTTGCAGTGTCACCGCCTCGAATCCTTCTTTTCTTAACACGTCCGTTGCCGCCGCCGTCGGCGCACAGAACAGCGGTTCAATCTTCGCCTCTTTGCAGGCGGCAACCAGTTCACACAATGCTGTCGTTTTCCCGCTGCCCGCCAACCCGCGCAGGCCGGTGATGCGGTCACTGGTGCGCAGCACATGGTAAATCGCCCGGCGTTGATCTTCGCCCAGCCAGTCGGCAGGCCGATAACCGGGATGCAATGGTGCAACTGAATCGCAGCCCGCGTTGACCGTCTGGATTAAATCCAATTCCGTCGCTACAATTTCCTTGGTAGAAAACCCGCGCTCCGTTTTCACCAAACCGTCCAAATGTTTCACCGCCGTTTTCAAATGGTTCAAATCCACATCACCCAAGCGATGCGACAACGCTATGTTCAACAGTTCATGCTCTGGCACCACTGACTTGCGCTCGAAGACATGGGCGACGGCATGGTTCAAAACTTGGTTTTCCACCAACGCAATTCGCGGTAGGCGTGACGCGCGAGCCGACGCCCGGAGTGTTTGCAGTGATTGCCGCTCATCCGCTGACAATTGCGCCAACTGCCGTTCTCTGACTTCCGCCGTTGAAATGCTTTTTACCTTTTTTGCCCGGCTCTGATGCACCGCATGGGAAATTTCGTCGTTAGAAAGTTTTCGCCCCAGCTTTTCTTCCATTTCCCTCACCACCGCGTCGCGCTGCTGCGCGCGTTTGGAAAATTGTTTCAGCACCCCATCACTCACACCCTCGATGGCAAAGCCGTGTTTGGCCGGTTGGATGCGATAACCGATTTGTTGCACCCGTTTGGCCAATTCATTCCGATAAACTGCCGTGCCGTAACGAATCGCGTCATACATTCCCCGTGCTTGGAGGGCTTTCCAGCAGCGTTCCCGTTCGTCGAATGTCGCGTTGAACACCGTGAAATGCGTATGCAACTGCGGATCGAGCGCGCGGGAACTGTCATGCACGAATGACGCCGCCACCAGGTTGCCGGTCACACGGTCACGGTCTTCAACACCTTGCTTGCGTATACGAGTCGCGGCGAAGGTTTCGAGTTCGCGGAATGCGAGTCTGGCCGCTTCCTCGTGCGCTTCAATCAATCGCTGGTCATCCAGCGTGACCGCCAGCACGGAAACCGATTTCGGCGCGGAACAGGTGAAGTCATAAAACACCCGGCGCTGGCCTTCCTTCTGGCTCCGCTGCGTCAGCCGTTCGCCATCGTTTGGATTTTGATTTTCGCAGACCGCATGAAATTGTTCGCGCGTGACTTCAGCCGTTAATCCCAACCGTTCCGCGCCCGCGCCGATCCACTGGCCGGGACGGATTTCCCCGACGGCGTAATAATCATTCTGCGCCAGATGCTCGTCGAAATACTGCTCGGCATCCGCCAAATTTTTATGGGCGACAGCAGTGAACATGGAATGGTTCAGTTTTTTCAAAGCGCCATTCGCCTTGTTTCTGCCGTGAGTTGACTCTTTTGCTTCATGTCAGTTGACGAGTCTGACAGAAAATTCCGTCTCCGTTGTGTAGCTGCGTCACAAAATTGCATGGCTAAAATCCGGGCAAAACCCCATATAAATCGCTTTTCTTGGTAATAAATCCTTACAATGACTAAATTATGAGGATTGCCTTGGCCTCGAAATGCCAAAGCATTTCCCCAACCGAATGATGGTTCCGGGAACGATTGGAAAACGGCGCAGTCAAGAACGGTTGGGTGATGCGTCCCGTAAAATGTTTCTGGCATTCGGTTCGACCTCATCGCCACCATGAGGCTGACCGGCAGACGCCCGCGCTGCCGATAAAACTTTTGCCCGCGAATTTCACATTGGGGAAAACTCCCCTTTGCCGCCAACCCGCCGCCGGCCACAAAATAACCATTTCGCAATGGACTCCCGCTAAAACCGCCATTCGCCTTGAATGTTACCATGTATGAACTCTTTTCTTTCATGTCCATTGACGAGTCTGACATAAATTTTCGACTGCTTGGTTCAATGGGTGAACAAAATTACACCAGCAAAATCAGGGTGAAACCCTTGACAAATCGCGTTTTCAGGCAATAAATCCTTACAATGAAGATTATGACCATGACGATGACCTTGACCTCGAAACGCCAGACGGTTTTCCCGCTGTGGTGGTGCCGCCGGGAAGGATTGGAAAACGGCGGCCCGTTGAACGTGTTCGACATGGGCAAGGATGGCCTGTTGATCCGTCCGGTAAAGGCTCCCGGAAAAGAGGTCATCGCAAGACTTTTGGAACAAACACCCGCCAGCAGACATTCCCCTCGTCAGGCAACAGCCATTGTCAATCAGGCATTGCGCCCAGGTGCGTGATGAATCTGGCCGTCATTGACCCCGGTGTCTTTGTCGCGGGCGTCTTCTGGCGTCACGAGCCGCACTTGTGCCTCAAAGCGTGGCTGCGTGGCATGATGACACCGGTGATGACTGAAGATATGCTTGCCGAATACGAGGCGGGGTTGGAACAGGTGAAGCAGGAGCAACAGTTCACGACGGATACCGGGCTGTGGGTGGATGCCTTGGGAACGTCGGCCTTGTGGGTTGAGTGGGAGCCGATTGGAAAAAGGGTGTGCCATGATTTCAAGGATGAGAAATTTATTGAAGCAGCACTGACCGCCGGATGTCACACGATCATTGCCCGCGACCGCAATTTGACGGTGTTGGAAAAACCCTTCGGCATTGACATATACACCCCGCACGAATGGCTGGGCACGTTGACCCGACCCCAGAGGCGACGGCTCCATTAAGATGCCGGGCAATGTGTCC
>JBKQOA010000089.1:0-23715 GCA_052145735.1 Limisphaerales bacterium | reverse complement strand
ATGTTCACGCGCGAGGAGGGCTGGCGGCGGCTGGAGCCATTGATGGACGCGGTCATCGGCGAGGCGATGGTGCTGGATTTCACACCGCAGGAGTTGCGGGAGGCGTTCGAGAAAAAATTTGGCCAATGGAAAAGCGGGAAAGGAGGAGCATGAAGCATGAATGAACAAGCTGTCATTCGCACCAGGGGTCTGACGCGGTATTTCGGCGCCAGGCCGGCCGTTTATGACCTGAACCTGGAGGTGCCGCGCGGATGTGTGTTTGCCTTCCTGGGCCGGAACGGCTCCGGCAAGACCACCACCATACGCATGTTGTTGGGATTGCTCGAACCCACCCGCGGTGAGGGCACGATTCTGGGCCATGACATCCGCAGCCTGCCGCCGGAAATCCGGGCGCGCATTGGCTACCTGACCGAGGAACACCAGCTTTATGGCTGGATGAACGTCAAGGAATGCGGCGAATTCCAGTCGCAATTTTATCCACGCTGGAATGAAAAAATCTTCCGCGGGGTCATCGGACATTTCGGCCTCAAGCCCGCGGCGCGGGTGAAGGACCTGTCGCGCGGCGAGCGGGCAGGCCTCTGCCTGGGTCTGACGCTGGCGCCCGAGCCGGAGTTGCTGGTCCTCGACGACCCGGCGATGGGACTGGACCCGGTGGCGCACCGGTCGCTGATCGAATCCATGATTTATCTCACCCGCCGGTCGGACCGGACGATCTTCTTTTCGTCGCACCAACTGGCCGATGTTGAGCGTGTGGCGGATTACATAGCCATACTCGACCGGAGTGTCTTGCGGGTGTGCTGTTCGCTGGAGACGTTTCGAAACGGTGTGCAGCAGGTGCGGCTGCGCTTTCCCGGGGCGCCGCCGCCGGTGCCGAAAATTCCCGGCCTGCTTCAGGCCTTTCGCGCCGAGGGTGAACTCCGGCTCACTTGCGTGCATTACAACGGCGCGACGGAACAGGCGTTGCGGGCGATGGCCCCGAT
Source organism: Limisphaerales bacterium (assembly GCA_052145735.1). Taxonomy (GTDB): domain Bacteria; phylum Verrucomicrobiota; class Verrucomicrobiia; order Limisphaerales; family UBA11358; genus UBA11358. The sequence continues at coordinate 22,735 of JBKQOA010000089.1, read as the reverse complement.
GCAGATGGAACCGGTGCCCCTCAGCCTGGAGGACGCGTTCATCAGCTATCTGGGTGAGCGGGGCGAAAAATCATTCATTTTGTCGGAAACGGAGGCCCAACCATGAAAACGCTGATTCTCAAGGAACTGCGGGAAAATGTGAAATTGGCCTTGCTCGGCCTTGGCATCCTGGCGCTGATGCTGGCGCTGAATGCGCACAGTTACTCGACCGACCTAAAAAACCTGGGCGAAACCAGAGACTACCAGCAGATATACCTGCAAAAGTACCTGCCTTGGCAACCATTGGTCTCATCGGGCTTTCTGACCCTCACCGGTTTTTTCTGCGCCATCTTCGGGGCTGTGCTCGGCTGGTTCCAAATCCACAACGATAGGCACCGCGACCTCTGGGCTTTTCTGATTCATCGCCCGATCACCCGCACGGGCATTTTTCTCGGTAAAACCATCGCGGGGTTGATGCTGTATGTCCTGGCGACGGGTCTGCCGCTCGCTGGCTTCGTCGCTTGGGTGCTGGTGCCGGGGCATGTGGCGGCGCCTTTTGAGTGGGCCATGCTTTGGCCTCTCGCCATGCTTTTCCTCTCCGGCACTTTGTACTATTTCGCCGGGATGCTCACGGGCTTGCGACAGGCGCGTTGGTATGCCAGCCGCGCCCTAGGTCTGGGCGTGGCGCTCTTTGTTTCCCTGATGTTCAAGAGCGAACTGCACTTATGGCAGGCGCTGCTTTTCATCCTGATTGGTGGAGTTGTTCTGGCCACCGCCGTTTGGGGCGGATTTCACAGTCATGGTTTTTACCGGGGCCAGCCGGCACCGGGCAGACTGGCGCTGACGGGCGCCTTGATGCCGGGCTGCGGTTTCATTCTCGCGCTAGCCACCATCCTGCTGGTCGAATCGCTGCTGCGAAACTCAGATTCCCATCCGTGGTCGGAGTATCAAATGACCAAAGACGGCACCATCTATAAAGTCACTCATGGAAGCGGTGAACAATCGGACATTGTGGACCTGGACGGCAAACCGCTGATTGATGCGAAGACCGGGCGCATGATCGACACGGCGGATTTTAACCGGCGGGTATGCACCCGGGTGCAAATCAATCCTGACTTCGGCGACCGCGCTCCCCACGGACGCTGGTTCGATCGGGACTGCAACCGGTTTACCTTCTGGCGGGCGACCCCGGACACGCTTTGGTACTATTGGGGCCGATACGGACGGGCGGTCGGCTACGATATTGCGACCCGGCGCTTCATAGGCAGTCTGGGTCCGGACGGTTTCGCGCAAAATGCGTCCGGCGACGGGAACCGCTTTGACGGCGACCGGAATAATTATGCGGTGGCTTCCCGGCGGATCATGAACACCCCCCACACGGTGTATGAGCTGGATCTGGAGCATCGCGCAACCAAGGCGATCTTTACCACCACGAACGCGCCCAATGCGACCATCGGCGGAATTGGGGAAGTGTCGTTGAATGGATTTGACTGGGATTACACCATTGTAGTCACCCGGGATTATATCCGCCTGCTGACCCCGGACGGCAAGGTGGTGTGGCAGTTCGCTTACAAACCCAACCATCCCGATTACGGCGCGATATCGGTCGCCTTCCTGGAATCAAAAAACCAGTTCGCGCTCTGGCTGGTTCCCTCCGGGCACACGCAGGAAAAGACGGGCTGGAAGCTTCCCATGCAAGTGACCTGGCTCGACCGGGAGCAAGGCGTGTTGAGGAGCACCGACCTGCCGGTCTTGTCCCGCAACCTGCGCGAATTTGGCCGCGAGCAAAAACTGATGAGCTTGTCGATCTCTCCGGCGCTGGTGGTGATGCTGCCTTGGTTTAACGCGGAAACCCGGCTGAAGGACATCCCGTGGGTGCTGGTGCGATACAGCCTGGCAGCGGCGCTGGTCTGCCTCCCGGTCGGCTGGTGGTTGGGCCGGCGATACCATTTTACCGTCGGGGCGCAAATGGGCTGGACGGCTTTTCATCTGGCCTTCGGCATTCCCGGCCTGCTCACTTTTTTGAGTGTGCAGGAATGGCCGGCGCAGGAGTCCTGTCCCCACTGCAAAAAACCCCGGGTGGTGGACCGCGAACTCTGCGAACATTGCGGGGCCGGCTTCGCGCCGCCCGAAAAAACCGGCATCGAAATCTTTGAACCTTTGAATGTGGCTGACGCCAAGACGTAACAACGCGAAGAACAGTTCCAACGGAAAATCTCGTGGTTCATGCCGGTGCGGTTGTCCCGTGCCGGCCTTACATCTGCTCGACGGTCTCGATGCCCAGGACGTCCAGCCCCTGCTTCAAAACCCGGGCCGTCAAATCGCACAACACCAGCCGGCTGGCGCGCGTCGCATCGTCGGCCTTGAGCACCGGACAATTTTCGTAGAACGACGTGAACTTCCCGGCGAGTTCGTAGAGGTAGTTGCACAGAAAATTCGGACGGAATTCCTCCGCCACCGCCTCCAGCGTCAGCCCGAAATTCATCAGGTGTTTGGCCAGCGCAATTTCCTCCGGCGCTGAGAGTGCCAGCGTTGTGGAGTCGGCGCTGTGCGCCGAACCCTCGGCTCGCAGAGCCGACGCTACATCTGATTTCCTGAAAATGCTCCGAATCCGCGCGTAGGCGTACTGCAAATACGGCGCCGTGTTGCCTTGCAGCGCCAGGATCTTGTCCCAGCTGAACACGTAATCGCTCTGCCGGTTCGGCAACAGGTCGGCGTACTTCACCGCGCCCAGGCCGACGGCCCGGGCAATCTCGCGCCGTTGGGCCTCCGGCAATTCCGGGTTCTTTTCGGAAACAATCTTGAAGGCCCGTTTCTCCGCTTCGTCGAGCAAATCGGCCAGCTTCACCGTCTCGCCGCTGCGGGTTTTGAAGGGCTTGCCGTCCTCGCCCAGAATCGAGCCGAACCAGACATGCGCCAGTTTCGGTGTAGTGTCGCGTGTCCCCACGCGATGTTGCGTTGAGACAGCGCACGCTACAGCCCGCCATTTCTGAAATGCGGCGAACACCTGCTGGAAGTGCAGTTGTTGCCGGCCGTCGGTGACGTAAATGATTTCGTCGGGCTGCCAGGTTTCCAGCCGGTGCGCCAGCGTGGCCAGGTCCGTGGTCGTGTAATTGAACCCGCCGTCGCTCTTGCGAATCAGCGCGGGGTGCTCCTTGAGCTGGGGCACGTCTTCGAAAAATATCGCGATGGCTCCGTCGCTTTCCCGCGCGATGCCCCTGGCCAGCAGCTCGTCCACCAGCGGTTTGAGCCGCGGATTGTAAAAGCTTTCGCCAAGCGTGTGGTCGAATTTCACGCCCAGCCGCCCGTAAATCGTGTCGAACTGATGTTGCGACAGCGCAATCATCTCGTGCCAGATTCTCAGGTTCTCCTCATCGCCGCTCTGGAGATTGACCAGTTCCTGGCGCGCGGCGTCCCGGACGGTTTCCTGGGCTTCACTGGCGGCGCTGACCATCTTGTAGAGCCGTTCCATTTCGGCGATGGAATCGGCCTTGAGCGCGTCCGGCTTCAGGTGCTGTTTCCAGCCCAGCAGCAACATGCCGAACTGCGTGCCCCAGTCGCCGATGTGATTATCGGTGATGACCCGGTGGCCGAGCAGGCGCAGCGTGCGCGCGAGGCAGTCGCCGAGAATCGTCGAGCGGATGTGGCCGACGTGCATCGGCTTGGCCACGTTCGGCGAACTGAAATCAATCACGGCGGTCCGCGGTTTCCCGGTTTTATCGAAAAACAAATGTTCGCCGCGGGCGGCGGCCTGCAGCGCGCCGGCAAGCCCGGACGGCTGCAAATGGAAATTCAGGAAACCCGCCCCGGCGATTTCAACTTTTTCGCACAGATCACCGACCTCGAGTTTGGCCAGCACGTCGGCGGCGAGTTGGCGCGGATTCATTTTTCGCGCCTTGGCCAGCGACATCAGGGCGTTGCTCTGGTAATCGCCGAACTTCGGGTCCGGACACGGCCGGACCAGGACGGCGGCGGCGGCGGCCTCCGGCAAAACGGCGCGGACGGCGGCTTGCAGCTTCAGTTCGATTTGTTTGTGCGGCAGCACGGAAAATATTTAACCACGGATGGACACGGATGGACACGGATTTTTACAAACGGCTCGCGGGGACGCTCGCCCCACCAGAAAAGAAAGAACTACTTTTTCCCGTATTCCTTGATGATGTTGAACATGGCGTCGGCATCGGGGGCCTGTTCGAGCGCCTGGCGGAAGTCGGTTTTGTGCAGGAACTTGGCGATGTTGGCCAGCGTGTGGAGATGTTTTTGAAACTGGCCCTGTGGCACGAGAAAAAGCATGACCAGCTTGACCGGCTGGTTGTCCAGCGCGTCGAAGCTCACGCCCGCCTTCGAGCGGCCGAGCGCGCCGACCACCTCGTAAATCAAATCGGTCGAGGCGTGGGGAATGCCGATGCCAAACCCGATGCCGGTGCTCATGGAGGTCTCGCGCTTTTTGACAGCGGCATTGACGGCGTCACGATCGCCGGGCTGGATCTTGCCGGTGGCGACCAGATTATCAATCAATTCATCAATCGCTTCCCAGCGGTTGGTGGCGTGCAAATCAGGAAGGATTTGCGGTTTGCTTAAAATATCACCCAGATCCATACGGTGCGGCTTAAGCATTGCCTCCGGCGCAATTTAATTCAAGACTGAATTGTTGACATCTTTTTGGCTGAATCATTTGAACCACTGCGCCAGCCAGTGGAGCACGCGCCCGGTGTCCTCCAGCCACCAACCCAGGGCGTCGAGACAGCCGGCCCGGGCGGTCAGGAACGGCAGCCCCAGCAGCAGCACGCCGGCGTTGCCGAGAAAAATGATCACCGCCGAAAACAGCCAGCCCTGCGATGTGATGTCGGTTTGCCGTGTCTTCAAGGCGTGCCACGTCAAGGTCACATGAAACGCATACGCCGCGCCCACGGCCAGGAAGAACCAGACCAGATAATCCGGCCCATCCCGGAACCAATGGCCGACGGCGAAGCCCGCGATGACCAGCACGGTGTAGAGCGGGAAAAAATACGGGGCCAGTGCGATGATAAAGTTGCTTTTGGAGATGACCACGTGCCCGCCCCCGGAGGAAACCTTCATTCTTTTGACCTGGCCGCCGAAAATCCAGGTCCAGAGCGCGTGGGTCAGCTCATGGCCAAACACATAAATCCACATCGGCTTGGGCAGCAGGAGAAAAACCACGAGCCAGCAGGCCGCGCCCGCCAGCAACGGCACCCACACCGCGTCCGCCCGGCTGCTGGCGCACAACACCTGCCACAAAGCCATCGCCGCCCCGGCGCACACCGGCAGCAGCAGGATGGCGATGATGAACTTGATCCACTTCGGCATGGGCGAAGAATTCAGAATTCAGAATTCAGAAGCCAGCAGAAAGCGTGTGTAGCGTCGAGCCTGTGGCTCGAACCCATCGGCGCACAGCGCCGACGCTACAGTAATCCGGCTTGAAACTTGAAACCTGAAACTTGAAACTCCGACGCATGACACAAGACGAAGTCCTCCAGGTTTTTCGCGACAGCGGCGCGCTGCTCGAAGGCCATTTCATCCTCCGCAGCGGCCTGCACAGCCGCCAGTTCTTCCAATGCGCGCTCGCCCTCCAGCAAATGCCCATCGTTGAGAAGTTCGGCCACGCCCTCGCGGCGAAGGTCAAATCCCTCGGCGCCGCCACCGTCATCGCGCCGGCGCTGGGCGGGCTGGTCATCGGCCAGGAGGTGGCCCGGCAGCTCGGCGTGCGGTTCATCTTCGCCGAAAAGGAGGAGGACAAGCTCGTCCTGCGGCGTGGATTCAAAATTGCGGCGGGCGAGAAAATCCTCGTCGTCGAGGATGTGGTGACCAAGGGCGGCCGGGTGCAGGAGACTATTGACATCGTCCTTGCTCTCGGCGGCAATGTTGCCGGCGTCACGGCGATTTTGGACCGGTCCAACGGCGCGGTGCAGTTTGGCGTGCCCTTCGCCACCCTGGTTTCGCTTCGTGTCGAAACGTTCAAGCCCGACCAGTTGCCGCCGGACCTCGCGAGCATTCCAGCGGTAAAGCCGGGGAGCAAATAAGGCCGGATAAAGTCAGCCCGGATCATGATGACAATTTCATATTTATTTTCCCGCCGGCAGGTCTCTGTACTGTTGACGGCACTTTTCGTGCTCGTCGCCATCGTGGTCCAAGCTGCCGATTCCGCGTCCAAATCAGCCCTGCCGCCGCCCGCCCCGGTGCGGGCCGGATTGGTGGATCCGCAGGCCACGGCCGCCGCTCGCGCCCTCATGGCTGCGCTGGTCGCCGATTACGGCAAGCGCACCTGGTCGGGTCAGTATTATGACACCAACGAAATGGCCGGCATCCGGGCCGCCTGCCACCTGAAGCCGGCCATTGTCGGCGGCGATTTCATGGATTATTCACCCTCACGCGTGGCTCATGGCAAAGCGCCGGCCGATTACACCGAATCCATGATTGCCCTCGGCCGCGCCGGTCATGTGGTCACGATGTCCTGGCACTGGAACGCACCGACCAACCTGCTCGACACCCACGAGCATCCTTGGTGGCGGGGATTCTACACCGACGCCTCCACCTTCAATGTTGCCGCCGCCCTCGCCGACACCAATTCCGCGGAGTACGCCCTCATTCTCCGGGACATTGACATCATCGCCGTACAGTTGAAAAAGTTTTCTGATGCGGGGATCCCGATCCTCTGGCGCCCCTTACACGAAGCCGACGGCACCTGGTTTTGGTGGGGTGCCCGGGGCCCGGGTCCTTTCAAGGCACTCTGGCGTTTGCTTTATCACCGGCTCACGGATGAACACCAGTTGCACAATCTGATCTGGGTTTACAGCGGAGAAAAGCCGGATTGGTATCCGGGCAATGATGTGGTGGATATCGTCGGCGCGGACGAGTATCCCAAAAATCCCGACGACCCGCTCGTGCCGCAGTGGCGCCCGCTCATTGCCCGGTTCAACGGAGTAAAACTGGTCGCGCTGACGGAATTCGGCGGTGTGCCGGATGTCGAAGCCATGCAGGCGTCCGGCGTCTGGTGGTCCTACTTCGTTTCCTGGTACGGCACCAAGTCCGTGCCCGAAGCCTCGATCGCCCGCACCTACCGCTCAACCGCCGTCGTCACGTTGGACCAGCTCAGTTATCGCTTCAACGTCGGAAGTTCAAGCCAGCCCGCCGCCACGCCGGAGAGCAAGTAAACTTTTTCGGAGGGCGGAGCGCTGCGACGCCCTGATTTGGGTTGTAGTGTCGGCGCTGTGCGCCGATTTGTTCGAGCCGCAGGCTCGACGCTACAGCAAGTGGGAATGCCCTAATTTAGTTTGGGGCTCATGGAACGCGCCCTTCCGATGCCCTTCCAAAAAAACCAACTGTGCCAAACGGCACTCTGAGTGTGCCACTGTGACGCTTTTGGCACTGTTTTTTGTCGCCTTGCTGAACAGGTAAAAGTCAATTCCGTCCTTTGTTTACAGGGCATTCGCAGCATTTTCTACTATTGGGCACCTTTATTGCACGGGAACAGGGAGCAGACAACCAATTTTAACGATTTTATGGCAAAAGTATTAGGCATCGATTTGGGCACCACAAACTCCTGCATGGCCGTCATGGAAGGCGGCGAGCCGCAGGTCCTGGAAAATTCCGAGGGCAAGCGCACCACGCCGTCCGTCGTCGCGTTTACCAAAAACGGCGAACGCCTCGTCGGCGAATCCGCCAAGCGCCAGGCCGTCACCAACTCGCGCAACACGGTTTATTCCATCAAACGCTTCATGGGCCGCAAATTCGACGAGGTCCAGGAGGAAATCAAACGCGTGCCTTACAAGGTCGTCAAGGCGTCCAACGGCGACGCCGCCGTGGAAGTGGAAGTGGACGGCAAGCCGAAGCAATTTTCGCCGCCGGAAATCTCCGCGATGATCCTGGGCAAGCTGAAAACCGACGCCGAAACGCGCCTCGGTGAAAAAATCACCCAGGCCGTCATCACCGTTCCTGCCTACTTCAATGACTCGCAACGCCAGGCCACCAAGGACGCCGGCAAAATCGCCGGGCTCGAGGTGCTCCGCATCATCAACGAGCCCACCGCCGCGTCGCTCGCCTACGGCCTCGACAAGAAGAAGGATGAGAAAATCGCCGTCTATGACCTGGGCGGCGGCACGTTCGACATTTCCGTGCTGGAAATCGGCGACGGCGTGTTCGAAGTCAAGGCCACCAATGGCGACACCCACCTGGGCGGTGACGACTGGGACAACCGCCTGATGGACTGGATCCTCGACGAATTCAAAAAAGACTCCGGCATGGACCTGCGCAAGCAGCCCGACGCCCTCCAGCGCATCAAGGAAGAAGCCGAAAAAGCCAAGATCGCCCTTTCCAGCGCGCAGCAATACGACATCAACCTGCCGTTCATCACCGCCGACGCCAGCGGGCCGAAGCACATCCAGAAGACGCTCACCCGCGCCAAGATGGAGCAGCTCACCGACGATTTGTTCGAGCGCACCATCAAGCCGGTCAAGGCCTGCCTGCAGGACTCGGGCATCGACGCGAGCAAGATTGACGAACTCGTGCTTGTCGGTGGCATGACCCGTATGCCGCGCGTCGTCGAAGTCGCCAAAACGCTCGTCAACAAACCGCCGCACCAGGGCGTGAACCCGGACGAAGTCGTCGCCGTGGGCGCCGGCATCCAGGGCGGCGTGCTCAAGGGCGAGGTCAAGGACGTGCTCCTGCTCGACGTGACGCCGTTGTCGCTTGGCATCGAGACGCTGGGCGGCGTGTTCACCCGGCTCATCGAGCGCAACACCACCATCCCGACCCGCAAATCGGAAATTTTCTCCACCGCCTCGGACAACCAGCCGGGCGTGGAAATTCATGTGCTCCAGGGCGAACGCCAGTTTTCCAAGGACAACAAGACCATCGGCCGGTTCCACCTCACCGACATTCCGCCCGCCCCGCGCGGCATGCCGCAAATCGAGGTGACGTTCGACATTGACGCCAACGGCATTTTGCACGTGGGCGCCAAGGACCTTGGCACGGGCAAGGAACAGAAAATCACCATCACCGCCAGCAGCGGCCTCTCCAAGGACGAAGTCGAGAAGATGCGCAAGGACGCCGAGGCGCACGCCGACGAGGACAAAGCCAAACGCGAGGAAGTCGAGACGCGCAACGAGGCGGACAGCGCGGTGTACCGCTCCGAGAAAATGCTCAAGGACACCGCCGACAAGATTTCCGGTGACGACAAGGCCAAGATCGAGAAGGCGGTCGCGGAAGTGAAGGAAGCGTTGAAAGGCAGCGACAGCGCGGCCATCAAATCCGCTGCCGAGAAGCTGAACGAAGCCTGGCAGGCTGTAAGCGCCGAGCTTTACAAGGCCGCCGCCGCGAAAGCGCAGGCGGAGAAGCAGCAGGCCCCGGGCGGCGAGGCGAAAGGCGAACCGAAGTCCGACGACAAAAAGAAGGACGAAGGCGTGATCGACGCCGAGGTCGTGGACGAGAAGAAGTAAGCCTATGGCTAAACCATGAACACAAATCAGCGAATTGTGCTTGGACTTGGATTGCTGTTGGTAATTCTGAATGGCTTGTTTCCTCCGTTTGAAGGAGAAGACAAAGGCAAAGGCCTCGAATTGGTTGTTTCGTCTTCGGATTTAAAGGAAATTCGGACGATATACATGGGATATCATTTTCTTTTTACGCCACCTTCCCAGTGGGATGTGTTCCGGACGGTGAACAAAATAAAGCGGGAACCAATTCCTGAAGGGACGACGCACCAGATAGTCACATTGGAAGACGCTAAGGTTGGTAAATTTGACTCCACAGCCGCTTGGCCTTCACATGAACGCCTAGTGGAGTGCAATTCCTACGTCGTGACATCCATTTTTTTCATTCAATTCGCTACCATTGTTGGCGCAACCACAGGGGCATGCCTTTTGTTTGGGCAGGGAAATTCCATGAACGAGAAGAAGTAAATCACACGACGCATTTGCAAATTTATGAACGGAATCAAAATTCAATTAGGAAAGATGCTGAAAAAAGAAAATTGGAAATTTTATTTCCAACTCGTGGGCAACATGCAGTTGGAACAGATGCCAAAGTGGATTACTTCTTTCCGAAAAACAAGTGAAGCGGCTGGACTGGATGCAGACGTCGAAGCGCCGAGTTTCATTGTCGAGCCGAATCAGTATTTTGCGGTAATTTCGGGCGGCATCAACAATTCCGAAAGCGAGCTGCGTGCGCAATTGGAGAAAGTAATTGACGTGACCAACCAAGATTTTTGCGGCCGCAAATCCGAATTGGCTTTGGAACCAAAATGAACATGGCGCAGACCAATTTGTCCCGCAGGGACAGGATGAAAATAGCCCGGCGTTTGAACGCCGAGATCGGATTGGATTGTGCGTCAAGTCCCGTAGGAACGGCCGAAAACGCGCGCCCATTTCGGCCGTCCCTCCGGGACTCGGTTCATATTGCGTCGCAACCCGGCGTTGAAACGCCGGGCTATTGTCGGTCGTCCCTGCGGGACAAAATACCGGCACGAAATTAAAATATTTTTCCCTCCGCTCGGGCGGCGGGAGTTAATTCGACAAACAAAACCAAAACAAAAAAGACAAACTATGGCACTAAACGTCAAACCGATCGGCGACCGCATCCTGGTTGAACCGGTCGAAGAAAAAGAAGTCAAGAAGGGCGGCATCATCATCCCCGATACCGCCAAGGAAAAGCCGCAGGAGGGCATCATCATCGCCCTCGGCACCGGCAAAACCAACGACGACGGCAAGAAAATCCCGTTCGAAGTCAAAAAGGGCGACCGCGTGCTTGTGAGCAAATATGGCGGCACCGAAATCAAAATTGACGGCAAGGAATACAAGATTTTGTCCTCGGACGACATCCTGGCCGTGCTTAACTGAACGGTAGGGCGCGCACTCCGTGCGTGCCGCGGCGGGCAGAGGACTGCCCACCCTACCAAAAAACAATTAACCATTAAATACAACTGATAAAATTATGGCAGCAAAACAATTATTGTTTGATGAAGGCGCGCGGCAGGCGATTTTGCGCGGCGTCCAGAAACTCTCCAAGGCGGTCGTCGCCACGCTCGGGCCCAAGGGCCGCAACGTGGTCATCGACAAAAAATACGGTTCCCCCACCATCACCAAGGACGGCGTGACCGTGGCCAAGGAAATCGAACTGGAAGATCCCTACGAAAACATGGGCGCCCAGATGGTCCGCGAAGTCGCCAGCAAAACCAGCGACACCGCCGGTGACGGCACGACCACGGCGACGGTCCTGGCGGAATCCATTTACCGCGAAGGCCTGAAGTTCGTCACCTCCGGCGCCAACCCCATCGGCATCCAACGCGGCATCAACAAGGCCGTCGAAGCCGCCGTGTCGCATCTCGACAAAATCACCAAGAAGGTCAAGGACAAGGACGAAATCCGCCAAGTCGCCGCGGTTTCCGCGAACTGGGATTTCGAAATTGCCGACAAGATCGCCGAGGCGATGGACAAGGTCGGCAAGGACGGCACGATCACCGTCGAGGAAGCCAAGTCCATTGAGACGACGCTCGAAGTCGTCGAAGGCATGCAGTTCGACAAGGGCTATCTGTCGCCGTACTTCGTCACGAACGCCGAGACGATGGAAGTGAAGCTCGAAGACGCCTACATCCTCAATTACGAAAAGAAGATCAGCAGCCTGAAGGACCTGTTGCCGCTGCTCGAAAAAGCCGCGCGCTCAGGCAAGCCGCTGCTCATCATCGCCGAGGAAGTCGAAGGCGAAGCGCTCGCGACCCTGGTGGTGAACAAGCTGCGCGGCACGTTGAACGTCTGCGCCGTGAAGGCCCCGGGCTTCGGCGACCGCCGGAAGGCCATGATGGAAGACATTGCCGTCCTCACCGGTGGCAAGTTCATCAGCGAAGACCTCGGCATCAAGCTCGAGAGCATTGAACTGACCGACCTCGGCCGGGCGAAATCCATCGTCATTGACAAGGAAAACACGACCATCGTCGAAGGCGGCGGCAAGTCGTCCGACATCCAGGGCCGCGTGAACCAGATCCGCCGCCAGATCGAGGAGACCACAAGTGATTACGACCGCGAGAAATTGCAGGAACGCCTGGCGAAGCTCGCCGGCGGCGTGGCCGTCATCAACGTCGGGGCCGCGACCGAAACCGAAATGAAGGAAAAGAAGGCCCGGGTGGAAGACGCGCTGCACGCGACGCGCGCGGCGGTCGAGGAAGGCATTGTCGCCGGCGGCGGCGTGGCCTTGCTGCGGTGCCTGCCCGCGATTGAAGCGGTCAAGACCGCGAACGAAGACGAGCAAATCGGCGTCGGCATCGTCAAACGCTCCGTCGAATCACCGCTCCGGGCGCTCGCGATCAACGCGGGCGTCGAAGGCTCGGTCATCGTCGAAGCCGTCAAGAAAAGCAAGGGCAACGAAGGTTACAACGTCGCCACGGGCGAATATGAAGACCTCGTCAAAGCCGGCATCGTGGACCCGAAGAAGGTCACGCGCTCGGCGCTGCAAAACGCGGCGTCCATCGCCGGATTGCTGCTCACCACCGAGTGCCTCATCACCGACATCCCCGAGAAGGAAAAGCCGGCCCCGATGCCCGGCGGTCCCGGCGGCGGCATGGGCGGCATGGATTACTAAAAGCAGATGTAGCGTCGGCGCTGCGCGCCGAAAATTCGAGCCACAGGCTTGACGCTACACCGAAAAATCACGAGCGAGGCTGGAAGCAATTCCAGCCTCGTTTTTTGTTGTAGCCCCCGCGTCCCGCGGGTTGTTTCAGGCGTCCCGCCTGAAACCAGAAACGTCAAGGATGTTCAAACGCACCTTGCCATTCCGTTATTTCCCTGGTTCCGGCAGGAGCAATGCAGCGGGACGCTGCATTGAACCCGCAGAACGCGGGTGCCACCACATTATCACTTCGCCGTTCTTCCTCGTTTACGGGCCGGTTTTTGGATATCCACGACAAAACAAAAAATGGCAAAAAAATCACCGAATTGGTTTAGTTTGTTTTTTTGAGGAGGAGGAAAGTGGCAGTGAAGCTAAAAATTAATTCAATTAACAGATCAGCCCCTTATGCCCACCAACTCCCGACCGACCATTTGGGAGCATGCCCAGTCCAAGGGCGTCTCGCGCCGCGACTTTCTCACGGCCTGCGCCTGGATGACCGCCATGCTCGGCCTGCCCGCCAGCGCCGTCGCGCAAGTGACCAAGGCGCTCGAAACCAAACCGCGCCTGCCCGTGCTGTGGTTCCATTTCCAGGAATGCACCTGCTGCTCGGAATCGTTCATCCGCTCATCGCATCCCGGCATCGCGGACATCGTGCTCGATAAAATTTCGCTGGATTACACCGAGACGTTGATGGCCGGTTCGGGCAAGCAGGCGGAGGATGCGTTGCGCGACACGATGACGAAATACAAGGGCGAGTATCTCATGCTGGTCGAAGGCTCAGTGCCGACGGCGGACGGCGGGGTTTATTGCTGCATTGGCGGGCGCACGGCGCTGGACATCGTCAAAGAGGCGGCCGCCGGCGCCAAGGCGCTGATCTGTTGGGGCAGCTGTGCCAGCAACGGCTGCGTGCAGGCGGCCAAGCCGAATCCCACGCAGGCCACGCCGATTCACGAACTCATTTCCGGCCTGCCGATCATGAACGTGCCCGGCTGCCCGCCCATCGCCGAAGTGATGACCGGAACGATTGTTCATTTGCTCGCGTTCGACCGCATTCCCGAGCTCGACGGACTCGGCCGGCCATTGGCGTTTTATTCGCGGCGGGTGCATGACACCTGCTACCGCCGGCCGAATTACGACGCAGGCCTGTTCGTGGAATCGTTCGACGATGAAAACGCCAGGCGCGGGTTCTGCCTTTACAAAATGGGCTGCCGCGGGCCGGTGACTTACAACGCCTGCGGCGTGATGCGCTGGAACGGCGGTGTCAGTTTCCCGATCCAGTCCGGCCACGGCTGCATCGGCTGTAGCGAGGGAAATTTCTGGGACAACGGCCCGTTTTACCGGCATCTGCCCTCGTTCCCCGGTTTCGGCATCGAAAGCACGGCGGACAAGGTCGGCCTCGCGGTCGGCGCGGCCACGGTGGTCGGCATCGCGGCGCACGCGATTTCCACGAACATCCGCAAACGACATTTGATCAAGGAAGAAATGGCGGCCAGCGAAGACGTCAAAGATTGCCGCGCGGAACAGGGCGGATGTGAACCCAAATAAAGAGGAGAACATTTATGGCTGCCAAACGAATTGTCATTGATCCCGTCACCCGCATCGAAGGCCACCTCCGCGTGGAGGTGGAGGTGAACGGCGGCAAAGTCACCGATGCGTTCAGCTCCGGCACGATGGTGCGCGGGCTGGAAATCATCCTGCGCGGGCGCGACCCGCGGGACGCCTGGGCTTTTGCCGAGCGGACCTGCGGCGTCTGCACCACCGTCCACGCGCTCGCCTCGGTGCGCTGCGTCGAGGATGCCCTCGGCATCGTCATTCCGCCGAGCGCGGAACTGATCCGCAACCTCATGTTCTGCACGCAATACATGCAGGACCACGTCGTGCATTTCTACCATCTGCACGCGCTCGACTGGGTGGACGTGGTCAGCGCGCTCAAGGCCGATCCGAAGGCCACGGCCGAGCTGGCGCAAAGCATTTCCGACTGGCCGAAGAGCTCCGTCGGCTATTTCACCGATGTGCAGAACCGCATCAAGAAATTCGTGGAGAGCGGCCAGCTCGGCATTTTTGCGAACGGCTACTGGGGCCACCCGGCCATGAAGCTGCCGCCGGAGGCGAACCTCCTGGGCGTGGCGCACTACATCGAGGCGCTGGACTGGCAGAAGGAAATCGTCAAGATCCACACGATCTTCGGCGGCAAAAATCCGCATCCGAACTACCTCGTCGGCGGCGCGCCCTGCTCGCTGAACCTGAACGAGGCCAACGCCATCAACGCCGAACGACTCGCCTTTGTGGGCAAGCTCTTGGCGGAGGCGAAGGCCTTCGTGGAACAGGTCTATATTCCCGACCTGCTGGCCATCGCCTCGTTTTACAAGGACTGGGCGGCCATCGGCGGCGGCCTGAAAAATTATCTCTGCTACGGCGATCTGCCGACCAACGGCTTTGGCGATCCGGGCAAATTCAAGTTTGTCCGCGGCGCGATTTTGGACCACGACCTCAGCCGGATTCACCCGGTGGACGCGCACGACCCGCAGCAGGTGAAGGAATTCATTTCCCATTCCTGGTATCAGTATTCCGACGGCGACGAGACGGGCAAAAATCCGTGGGACGGCGAAACCAAGTTTAATTTCACCGGCCCGCAGCCGCCTTACGACCAGCTCAACGTGGACGGAAAATATTCCTGGCTCAAGACGCCACGCTGGAACAACAACGCCATGGAAGTCGGCCCGCTGGCGCGCATGTTGGTGGGCTATGCTTCCGGCCGCGCCGACATCAAGGAAGCAGTGGACATGGTCTTGAAAAAACTCGATGTCCCGGCGGCCGCCCTGTTCTCCACGCTCGGCCGCACCGCCGCGCGCGGCATCGAAACTTATTTGATCGCCCAATGGTCGCAGGAATTTTACAGCGACCTGCTGACCAACATCAAAAATGGCGACACCCGCACCTTCAGCGGCGAGAAGTGGGATCCGGCCACGTGGCCCGCCGAAGCCAGGGGCGTGGGCATGAGCGAAGCCCCGCGCGGCGCGCTGGCGCATTGGATTGTGATCAAGGACCAGAAAATTGCGAACTACCAGTTGGTGGTGCCCTCGACTTGGAACGCCTCACCGCGCGATGGGCAGGGACAGCGCTCGGCCTACGAGGCGTCGCTGCTGGGCACCCCGGTGGCTGACCCGGAAAAACCCCTGGAAATCATTCGCACGATTCATTCCTTTGACCCGTGTCTGGCTTGTGCCGTGCATCTTTATGATCCGCAAGGCCGCACCCTGAACCGTGTCACCGTCGGCGGCTAGAAAGGGGCGATTATGAAAAAAACGACACTCGGCCGCGTTTATGTCTGGGAACTGCCGGTCCGGTTTTATCACTGGCTCAATGCGCTCTGCATCGTCGTGTTGTGCGTGACGGGTTTTCTCATCGGCGCCCCGAACACGCTGCGACACGTTTCGGAAGCCTCCTATTCCTACTGGTTCGGCACGGTGCGGTTCGCTCACTTCGTGGCCGCCTACCTCTTCTTCTTCAATTTTCTGTTCCGCATTTACTGGGGATTTGCCGGCAACAAATACGCGAAATGGAAAAACTTCATCCCCTACCGCAACCAGCAATGGCAGGAGATCAAACAGGTCATTGCCGTGGATATATTGCAGGCGGACAACGAACCGATTGAAACCATCGGCCACAACGCTGTCGCCGGGTTCACCTACTTCATGACGTTCCTGGCGTTCCTGTTCCAATGCGTCACCGGCTTCGGCCTGTACGCCGCGATGAGCAAGGCATGGTTCCCGAAGCTTTTTGCCTGGATCGTGCCGCTGATGGGCGGCGATTTTGCCGTGCGCCAGTGGCATCACATGTTCATGTGGTTTTTCATCCTGTTCGCGCTCGTTCACGTTTACCTGGTGTTTTATCATGATTACGTCGAAGGCCGCGGCGAAATCTCCTCGATGGGCGGCGGCTGGAAATTCATTGAAAAGGAATATCATCCGGTGCTGAAAACGGAAAAAACGGAAAAGACCGGCGGTGAAGCTAAAAAATGAATTTCACCGGTGCCACACAAAATCCGCTCATTCTTGGCGTTGGCAACCTGCTGATGGGCGACGAAGGCGTCGGTGTGTCGGCCATCCGGCGGCTGGAGCAAAACGGTTTTGCCGGACAGGCCGAACTCGTGGACGGCGGCACCGGCGGATTTCATCTGCTCGGCCTGTTTCGCAACCGGCGGCACATCATCCTCATTGACGCCGCGGCTGACGACCGGCCCGCCGGCACCGTATCGCTCATCCGGCCGCGCTACGCGAGCGATTTTCCGCCGTCGCTCACCGCGCACGACATCGGGCTGAAGGATTTGATTGAATCCGCCGCGCTGCTCGGCGATTTGCCGGAGGTGGATTTGATCACCGTTTCCATCGGCGGCCTCGGCTCGCTGACCATGGAACTTACCCCGCCGGTTGCGGCCGCGCTGCCGGAAGTCGAGCGGCTGGTGAAAATGTGTCTGACAAAACCGCGGGTTGAGGCCCAACTCCATACTGCCCTGCCGGCGTCAGCCCTCACAGCGACCAGATAGTCGCACCCTGCCTCCAAGGCCATCGCCGGTCGGCGACGAGCGTTCAACCGGCTTTGCGTGCGTTTGAATCAACCGCCCGGCGGGCGGGCGGGCCTTTCCTGAAGCCGGCGCAACTGGTTTTCCAACTGGGCCACGCGGGCGCTGAGGCGTTCCAGGATTTTGCGCACGTCGGGGGGAAGCACGACGCAATCCGCGCAATGATGCCGCGTGGCGTCGCTGCCTTTGACAGGATAATCGAATTTTTTGCCGCAGGCGCGACAGGTGCGGGGGCGCTGGCCGGAGATGACCTTTTCCATGGGCACAGTGTTTAGCAAAAAAACACGACGGGCGCAAACAGTTGCAAGTTCAAGTAATGAAACAGTTCGCATTTCGGTGGGGCGAGCGTCCTCGCGAGCCGGCTCGTCAGTAGCCTCGCCCCACCCAAGTTCATAGGGACTTTTTCACCGCTGCTTGCCTTCCAGACTGCGGGGAGCACTGGTCACGCCGCCGTCCATCAGCAGGCGGCGATCGCGCGACCGGGTTTCACCCACGGCCGTCACGCGGATGGCGGCTTCATCGGTGACAGGACATTCGTGTTCGCAAATGCCGCAGCCGATGCACAGCGCCGGGTCCATGTAAGGCTGGCGCAGCGTGATAAGATTGCCATCACGCTTGGTAAAGGTGACTTCGCGCGAAAAAATCGCCTTGGGCGACACGGGACAGACCTCCTCGCAGACGACGCAGGGTGTTTCCATGGCCCAGGGCAGGCAGCGCCCACGGTCAAAAAACGCCGTGCCGAGCCGGAGGGGACCTTCCTGGGCAAACGGGCCCGTGCCGGTTTTTTCCTCGATGGAAATGCGCTGGATGGCGCCGGTGGGACAGACCTGGCCGCAAAGCGTGCAATTCAACTCGCAGTAACCGATCTTCATATTGAGGATCGGCGTCCAGATGCCTTCCAGACCGGATTCCATCAGCGCCGGCTGCAACACGTTCGTCGGGCAGACGCGGAGGCACTGGTCGCATTTGATGCAGCGGTCGAGAAAATCCTTTTCCTCCACCGAACCCGGCGGGCGGATGACCTTTTTGTCGTAATTCCGGTCCGAGGCGCCGGAGGCCCGGCCGAACGCGTAAAACGTCAGGCCGATCAGGGTGCCAATAAACGCGCGCCGGCCCGGCACGACGGGCGCGGTGATTTCGCGCTGGAGCTGCGGCATGAACTTGAACGAGATGGCGTCCTCCGGACAGTCCTCGATGCAGTTGAAGCAGACAAAACATTCGCTCTTGCGCAATTGCGTGTGCGGGTCGGACGCGCCTTCGCAGCTTTTCAGGCAGAGATCGCAGTCCACGCACTTGTGCGGATCGCGATCGATGCGCCAGAGCGCGACCGGGGCCAGCGTGCCGAGAAACGCGCCCAGCGGGCAGAGCACCCGGCAGAAAAACCGCGGAATGACCACGTTCATGCCGACGAGAAACAGGAGCAGGAAACCAACCACCCACGCGCCGACGTGGAAATATTGCCGCACGTAGATGCTCGACGGGAAAAACAGGTTCAAGATTGGCAGAAATGCCACCGTCATCGAGCGGTGGAACAGGCAGATCGGATCGAGCAAGCCGATTTGCAGGCTGCCGCAAATCGCCGCCACTATCATGGCGATGAGAATGACGTACTTGAGCGAGTACAGCTTTTTGTAGCGGTTGGCCTCGATGCGTTCGCGCTCCTCGGCGCGGCGCTTGCCCAGCAGCCAGCCGGTGAAATGATGCAGGATGCCATAGGGACAAATCCAGTTGCAGAAGATGCGCCCGAACAGCAGCGTCGGCAGGATGAGCAGCAGGCTCCACAACAGCCCCATGTAAATCGTGTGCGTGGTGATGGCTGTGGCAAAGGAAACCAGCGGGTCAAGTTCGAGGAACAACGAGACGGGATAACCCTTGAGATACCGCAGGTCCGTGACGACGACAAAGAACAGGAACAGGGTGAAAAAAAAGACCTGCGCGATGCGGCGGGCGGTACGGGCTTTCATGGCGTCAAGCCTGCACTTCTTTGTGCAACAAGTCCTGCCAATTTTTATTGCCCAAACCGCGCTCGTGCGCCTTGTGGATGTAGGTCAGCTCGGCGAGGTCCCGTTCCATCAGATGGGTGTAACCGTAACTGTCCACGGCCACCATGTCCGTGCCCGCGACAACTGTGTTCATCGGCTTCACGTCGGAAAGGCGCCCGCCGGTGGGGCCGTTCTTCATCAGCACGTTCATGCCGTCCAGCACAACCAGCGTCGGCTTCATCATCAGCGCGAAATCGGAGACAATGCTGTGGATGTACTGGTGGAACTGGCTGCGTCGGCCGCCCAGCAGGCCGTACCAGTTTTTCATCGTCATCGAGGCATGGCAAAGATTGTGGTCCTTGCACGGCGCGACGCCGATGACCTTGGTCGCCTGCTTGAACGGTTCGTGGAAGAAGGTCCAGTTGCGGAGCACCTCGCCGTCGAGTTGCAACGGCGCAAAGGAACTGGATTCCGGGTACATCAAATCCAGACTCAAATCATCGGCCACCTGGCGCAGGCCGCTCTTCAGAAAACAGCCGGTCGGGCTGTTGATCGGGTTGTCGGCGATATAAACCTTGGCGGCGCCGGCCTCGAGCACGAGTTTGGCCACGGCGCGGAGCGTTTCGGGATGGGTGGTAGCGGCCAGCGGCGGAGGGGTGTCGAACGCGACGTTGGGCTTGAGCATGACCACGTCGCCTTTCTTGATGAACCGGTCCATGCCGCCGAGCGCGCCGATGACAGCACGAATGGTTTTTTCGTGATCCGTGCCATGCGCGATGGCAAGTGAGGGCAGGAGTTTGTCCGGCGCCAGCGCATAGCTCGGAAGCTGCAATCCTTTTTCGGGCTGGAAGCCGGGGACGAAATGTTTCGGCTGCCACAAGGCGTAACCGCCCGCCGCCGCGCCGGCAAGCAGCGCACCGGTGGCGCCGGCGCGGATGAGAAATTCGCGTCGGTTGATGCCATCCTTGGCGGCCGGGTCAGGCTGGCCCACCGCGGCGCTGTCGGGTTCGCGGCTCATAACCTGGTCTTCATCATAGCATTACTTTATTTGCCCAGCCAGATATTTTTCGACAAATTGCCGGGCTTGGTCCCCGTCGTCGGCATCCACCACCCCGCCGATTTCGCCGTCCCGCTGATAAATCACCTTCCACGACCCGAAATTCCGGGCCGTAAAAACCTTCGCGCCATTCACGTCCGGCATCGCGGTCACCTTGCCGCCGAACTGGCCGGCAAAGTCAAGATACGATTTCCACGCGGCCGCGGCTTCCGCCGGGGTTGTCACCATCACAAAGAACGGCAGCTTTTTGCCGGCAAAATCATAGTTCGCCTGGAAAACATTCTTGAGAAATGCCTGGCCCTGGGCGTTTTCCTGCACGAATTGGACGCTCGCCACATCCAGGCCGGTTGCAGGCAACCGACGGCGGGCATCCAGCCCGGTATCGTCGGCCGACAGGGCTTTCGCGCGATCTTCGGCGATGGCCTTGGCCAGCTCGAGGGTCTTCGGATTCTGGTCCGATGCCATCACCTGGACGTAGCGCGGGCCCTGGCGGAAGAAGAATCCCATGCCGCTGACATAACCGTCCGGAGCAAAGGCCAGCGGGCCGCCTTTGGGATCGCGTTCCAGCGAGAACATGCCGAAGGCGTTCACCGGCGTGTCAAAACGGTATTCATAGACGTCCACGAAACTGCCGGCGGCGTTGATGACGGAAAAGGAACGGCAGCGGAGATTTTGAACATTGAAATTCAGGTAGGCCGGGGCGCGCCCGTCAATTTTCTCGAACAAATTGTCCGCATTGTAAAATTCCGTGTCGCCCATTGGCTTGAGCCCGTCGAGTTTGATGTCCAACGGTTCACCCTTGGCGGCGGGGGCGGGAGTAGTGGTGGCGGCACCTTCCGCAGGCCCGGCTTCACCTTCACTGGCAGCGGGGCTTTTCTTGAGGGAGGCCCGGGTTTCTCCCGGACCGGCATCCGTTCCGCCGACCGTGCCGGACTTGCCTTTGACTTCCTGCGCAGTGGACTTCAGCGCGTCGGTATTGAGCGCGAAACGATTGGGATCAAAATGCCGGCCCTTCCAGCAGATGACGACGCTGATGACACCGAGCAGGACCACGATGACCAGGCTGGCGACACGTTCAGTCGCCGAGACCTTCGTGCGCCGGAACGTTTTACGATTCCCGGTCGGAGGCGGGGCAGCGATAGCGGCCATAGGGCGGTGCCAGCTTACACAAAGCAACGCCGGGCGCGATCCATGATTTCCGGATAATCCACGCGGAACGCGCAGCGGTCACGCAATGCGGCGAGGTCCACGCCGGCGGCATTGCGGGCGGACGCCGGCAGGGCGTGGTAAAATTCCCGCGCTTCCGTGAGGCCGTCCTGTTCGTAGTAGGTCACGAAGCGGGCGATGTCCAGCAGGGCAAATTCAGATGTCGCGGCAAAAGCATCACAGGACGGACAACCCGGACACATGGTTCGGCGGCTGGCCAGGATGGTTTCCTTGAGCAGGTTGAGATGGGCGGCTTTGAGCGGCGTTTTGTAGCTGCGGGCGGCGCCGACGCTGTTTTCCATCTGGCCGACGTTGTCGAGCATGTTGCAAACCACGGAAATGCGCGGGTCGCTCCACACGGCGTGCAGCACTGCCTGGTGGGTGGTGAGACCGAATTTGTCGAATTCAGGGATGCGCTTGGGCACGTCGCCGGTGTTGCGCATGGTTTTCATCGCCACCAAGCCGATACCGGCGTTGTGTGCCGCGTCGAGCGCCTGGTCGAAGGCGTCGCCTTTGGTAAAAAACGGCGTGTAGCGGAGCATGATGATGTCCAGAAAACCGCCCTGGGCAGCGGCAGTAAGATAATCGTTCAACCGCCCGTCGTGACAGGAGAACCCGACCATTTTGACCTTGCCGGAACTCTTGAGCGTTTCGGCGGTTTTTTTGAACTCGTCGCTCTTGGGCCAGTTCACCGAGTCTTTGCCGTATTCGCCCGTGCCGAGGCCGTGAATGTAAAAGGCATCGAGGTATTTCGTGCCGCAGGCGTCGAGGCGGCGGTCAATCATTTCCAGCAACTGCTGCGGGCCTTTGTGCGGATGGTCCTTCGAGACGAGGAAAATTTCCCGGCGCCGTTCGGGATACTTGGCGAGCCAGGCGCCGAAAATTTTCTCGGACTTCCCTCCGAGATAACAATCCGCCGAGTCGAAATAGCGGATACCCATGGACCAGGCGATGTCGATGTATTGGGGGCTCAAAGCCTGCTCCATGCCGCCCATGCAGAGCATGGTGGCCGGCGGGCCGTTCTTGCCGAGCTGACGTTTGGGCAACACGGCGCCGGCTGGGGCGGACGCCGGCGCATCGGCGGCCATGGCGCTTTGGGTGATGATTCCCGGGGCGGCGGCCAGCGCAACAGGAACGGCCAGGGAGGTTTTGAGAAAATGACGGCGCGAGGTTTGCAACTTGTTTTCTTGCATGGGCTTTTCGAATTTTCAGGACAATAACACCTGTTGAGAGTTCCCGCAACGGGAATTGAAACCGGTGTCGCGACTCTTTAATAATGTCCCCCTATGAACTCGCTTAAAATGTCCCCATTGG
>JBKQOA010000088.1:0-49500 GCA_052145735.1 Limisphaerales bacterium | reverse complement strand
AAAGTCGAGAAACTCCGGCCCTTCATACCACCAATGCCCGAACAGCTCGGCGTCGTATGGCGCGACGATGAGCGGCGGGCGGTCCATCAGGCTGGCGATTTGCCGCACCTGCCCGACGCGGCAATCCAGAAAATGTTGCGCGTGCCGGCTCGCGGTCTGTAGCGCGGCGGAGCGGTCGTAAATCTGCTTGTCGCCCGTGGCGCCGGTGATGCGGTAGTATTTCAGGCCGGTGAACCCGCGCGTTTCCGGCGACGGCAGGTGCGCCTTGACGTAATCGAAATCGAGGTCAAAGCCGATGTCGCGGTAAAAATCGCGGTAACGCGGGTCGCCGGGATAGCCCTCCTGCTGGCTCCAGACCTGCCGCGAGGAATCGAAATCGCGTCCGAAGGCGGCAATGCCGTTGGGCGTGAAAATGGGCGCAAACGTGCCGAAACGCGGACGCGGTTTCGCCTGTAGCAGGCCGTGCGAATCGAGAATGAACCACCGGATGTCGGCTTCCTGCAAACATTGTTCGATGCCGTCCACGTAGGCACATTCCGGCAGCCAGATGCCGCGCGGGTCGCGCCCGAAACAGGTGCGGTAATGGTCGCGGGCGGTCAAAATCTGGGCGCGGAGGGACGGCGGATGGTTCGCCAGCAACGGCAACAGGGCGTGGGTGGCGGCGGTGGTGATGATTTCAATCCGGCCTTCGTCCTGGAATTGTTTGAAGGCGTTGACGAGATTGCCGCCGCAGGCGCGCCAGGTTTCGCGCACCAAACTGAAGCGGTGATGGTACATCCAGGCCAGCTCGCGGAATGCGCGGTCCCAATGGGTGCGGTGGATTTCCTTTTCGGCCAGTTCAATGAGTCCGTCCAGATGCCGCACGTAACGGCGGCACAGGAGCGGATCGAGCAGCATGGCGCACAAGGGTGGCGAGAGTGAAAGGGTTAATGGCGTGTTCATGCCGTCGCGCCGCCAGCCGTCGAGCATTTGCAGCAGCGGGACGTAGGTTTCGGTGACGGCTTCAAAAAGCCAGCTTTCCTCCAGAAATTTCTCCTGCTCCGGATGGCGCACAAACGGCAGGTGCGCGTGCAGAACGAGCGACACGTATCCGGAGGGCCAGGGCAATTCGCTCATCAGTCAAATTTGTTGGAAATCCAGTCCGCGACGGCGCGGGCCTTGACCAGAATGGCCACGCCGATCACAAAGGGAAGGAAGAGAAGCAGGCCATGGATGAACTGGACAGGCTGGTAATGCACGAAACATTCGCCCGCGTACAAACCCAGTTCCAACACGCTCAGGCCGATCAGCCCGGCGGCGGTGAAGCGGACAAACATCAGGGCTCCCCGGGGCGGCGCATCCATGGATTCAAACGTTTTCCGGCAGCGGCGGTTTAAGGGCGGGATCCTGGGGATGCGTGCCGACGTCGCCGAGATATTCGGTCTGGCGGCTGAATTTCAGGTCGGCCGCCCGCCCGTCCGTGCCGTCGGCGGAAACGGCAACGGCGGGCAGATCATATTTTCCGTCCGGCAACGCAAAGCGGCAGCTGAACGAGCCGTCGGAGCGCAGTTTGATTTCGTGCCCGCCGAGCGTGACCTTGGCAGTCGGCTCGGTGGCGCCGTAAATGATCAACTCCGCGTTGACGTTAAACCAGAAGCCCTTGGACTGTTCGAGGCCGCCGAACGGACTCGAGAGGCTCGAAACTCCGAGGGACGAGATTTCGCGGGCGAGCCGGCGGCGGATGAGCTCGGTGATTTCGAGGGAACCCATCCAGACACGGCGGCCCTCGTCGATGTTGATGACCTTGGCCAGCGCCTGTTCCTGCTGCACCGTCCAGGTTGCCGCCGGCGTGCCGTTGGTCCGCGGCAATTCCGGATGGCCATGGCGGCGGAGCTCCTCGACCGCCTGCGCCAGCGGCAGATTGTCCCGCAGGGCGGATTTGATGATTTCAATCAATTTGGCAAAGGGAAACTCAAAGGGAATGGTGGCGAACTCGACGTCGCCTTCCGCCGCAGCGGCGTCCGGCGGTGTGACCGTGGCGCTGGAAACGACAATGCGCGTCCAGCGGCCGAGCGGCGAATAGTAACCGAGTTCGGCGGCGTAGGAGTCGCCGGCGCGCTCGACGTGGGCAAACCAGTGGCGCGATTCGGGATGAACGTGGATTTCACAAACCGGATGGCCTTCGAGTTTGCCGGCATAAACGCGCAGGATGAGATGGCCGTCGGACGATTGGGCGTTGAATTTCGCCTGCTGCTCGCGCGTCAAATCCCAATACGCGTAGAGCCAGTGCGGGTCGCGCGCGGTCAAAAATAACCGGCGGGTGCCGTAGGCTTCGGGCAGTTCGGCTTCCGCCGATCCAAAATGCGGCGGCGGCGGCTCGGGACCAAGCGCATATTTCTGGCCGGGGCCGCTGGCAGGGGCAGGCGAGGGCTGGTCTCCTTCGAGCAGGAGCGGCGGAACTTCCATTTTCCGGCGCCGGCCGGCGGCGGTTTTGGATTTGGCGGCGCGTTTGGCCTTCAACGGCGTGGGTTCCGCTGCGGAAACGGTTCCCTTGGGCGGCGATTTGGCGGCGCGGCGCGGGCGCACCACGCGGGTTTTCGTCTTGGCTCCGGATGACACGGGTGCTGGTTTTGTTTTCATAACCGCAAATCCCTGTTTTGTGGCAGTAACTTCATCGCCAAGAGCAAGGTTACGGTGGGAATTTGCCGGGCGCAATGCGAATTTTACGGCGTTCCAGCGGACTGGGGACCAACTTTTGCCGAAAGCACTTGCCAGCCGGCGGCCGGAGGTGTTTAATTGGTAGCTATGGCAGGCATGAACGGGGTCCAATCGAAACATCCGTCGGCCACGATCTTTGTGGTGGACGACGAGCCGATGTTGCTGGAAATGGCGGTGATGATTTTGGAGCCGCTGCACTTCCGGGTGCGGACATTTCGGGATCCGCAAACGGCGCTGGCGGAGTTCTCCGCGGCCAAGCCGCGACCGGAGCTGGTGGTGACCGACTACGCGATGCACACCATGAGCGGCATGGATTTGATTCGGGAATGCCGGCGCATCCATCCGGCGCAAAAAATCATTCTTCTGAGCGGCACCGTGGATGAAAGCATTTATGCCAATGCACCGGTCAAGCCGGATCGTTTCCTGGCCAAACCGTACCAGGTCAGTGATTTTGTCACCCTGGTTCAATCCCTCGCAACGGGTTGAAGCCCGGGTGCAGCCCGGCCGGCCCGGGCAGCGATGGGGTGTTAAATCAAATTTGCCATGAAGAAATTATTCCTGAGCCTTGTCATCGTTTTGGCGGTTTTAATCGTGGGGGCGGGCGTTGTCCTGAGCTTCTTCCTCGGCCCCATCGTCAAAGAGGGCATGGAAACAGTCGGCCCGAAAATCCTGCAGGTCTCCGTCAGGGTGGACGCGGTGAATCTGTCGTTGCTGACCGGTTCGGCCGGCATCAAAGGTCTCGTCGTCGGCAATCCGGAAGGCTACAAGGCGCCGCAGGCCATCAGCGTGGGTTCCGCGGCAGTGGGTGTGAATCCCTTTTCGGTTTTGTCGGACAAAATCGTCATCCGGTCGGTGCGGGTGGAAGCCCCGGAGATCACCTTTGAAGGCAATCCCTTCAGCGGAAACAATCTCAGCACGATCATGAAAAACGTCAATTCCGCCACCAAAAGCGGCGGACCCGCGGCCACCAACGCCACCGCCAAGGCGGCCAGCAAACCTGGCAAGAAACTGGAAGTGGACGACTTTTTGATCACCGGGGCCAAGGTCAATTTCAACGGCGTCACCCTGCCTTTGCCGGACATTCATCTCACCGACCTGGGCAAGGGCAACGAGGGCATTACCGGGCCGGAATTGACGAAGCGCGTGCTCGACGCCATCACGACCGCCACCATCAAAACGGTGGCGGGCGCCGCCACCGACGTCGGCA
Organism: Limisphaerales bacterium; assembly: GCA_052145735.1. Classification (GTDB taxonomy): domain Bacteria; phylum Verrucomicrobiota; class Verrucomicrobiia; order Limisphaerales; family UBA11358; genus UBA11358. The sequence goes on along the minus strand of JBKQOA010000088.1, from coordinate 45,596 downwards.
AAAGTGCCGAGAAAGTGGGCAAGGACCTCGGAAAATCACTGGGCTCCAACGTGAGCGGTCTTTCCAAGAGCCTCGGCGGCCTGTTCAAGAAATCAACGAATTGATCCGCCGGTTTGGTTCCGTTGCCGCCGCGCCGGTCATTTTTAGATTGCATGCGCGGCAATCTGCTTTTAAACTCCGTTGAATTCCGTAAGTCAAGGTTATGTTTTTTGGCGTTGATTATTATCCTGAGCAGTGGGTCTTTCCTTACGCCGGTACCGCCGACAACCCCGAGGGCGCTTGGGAACGCGATGCGGAATTGATGGCCAAGGCCGGCGTCAATGTTGTCCGCGTCGGCGAATTTTCCTGGGGACTTTGCGAGCCTGAAGAAGGCAAATACGACTTCCTCTGGCTGCGGCGGGTGATGGACGTCATGGCCGGGCATGACATCAAGGTGGTGCTCGGCACCCCCACCGCCGCGCCGCCGATCTGGCTGGCCAGGAAGCATCCCGAAATCCTTCCGCTCGATGACCGCGGCCAGGTCAAACACGAGGGCACGCGCCACGCGGTTTGTTTCAACAACGATGTTTTCTGGAACACTTCCAAACGCCTGGTCGAAAACATGGCCCAGGCGCTCGGCGACCATCCGCAGTTGATCGCCTGGCAGATTGACAGCGGCCTGGGCGGACACCAAACCGAGTGGTCGTTCAATGAAGATTCGCGCCTGGAATGGCAAAACTGGCTCAAGTTGAAATACGAAACCGTCGAGCGTCTGAACAATGCGCTGGGGTTGCGTTACTGGGGACAGATCGTTGCGTCCTTTGACGAAGTCCCGATGCCCATGTATGCGCCGACCATGCACAATACCGCGCTGTTGCTGGACTGGCACCGGTTCTGCAGCGATACCATCATCGCCTTTGCCCGCATGCAGGCCGATGTCCTGCATGAAATCTGCCCCGACCTTCCCGTCACCGTCAACCTGCGCGCGCTCCACCGGAAATTCGACCATTTCGACATGGCCGATGTGGTGGATTTCATTTCCGTCGAAAGCAACGCGGCCATCAAGGCCAAGTCCGCCGAACTGGCCTGTGACATTGACATGCTTCGTTCGCTGAAAAAGTCGGACATCCGGGCGCCGGACGGCGAGGTGGGTTTCTGGGTGATCGAACAAAAGGCCGGCCAGGTGAACTGGCAGGACGTCAACTCGCTCGTGCGCCCGGGCGTCATCCGGTTGTTTACCTACCAGTTGATTTCCCGCGGCGCGTGCGGCGTGCTGTTTTATCAATGGCGGCAATCGCGCATCGGCAATGAAAAATTTTTCGGCGCGGTGCTGTCGCATCACCTGGAAGGCAATCCCCGGGTTTACAAGGAAATCAGCCAGATCGGCGAGGAATTGAAGCTGCTCGCCCCCGCCATCAAGGACACCAGGGTTGTGGCCGACGCCTGCATCCTCTTCTCGCACGACAACGACTGGACGCTGCAACAGCCGATGCAGCCGAACAAGCATTTCAACCTCCGCGAACACATCCATCTCATCTACAACGCCCTGCATGACCGCAACATTTCCGTGGATTTCGCGCGGCCATCGGAGGACCTTTCGCAATATAAAATCGTTTTCGCGCCGTCGCTGCATCTGCTTAGTGCCGGGGAGGCCGACCGGCTCAAACTGTACGTCCAAAACGGCGGCACGCTCGTCGGCACGTTCAATACCGGCCTCGTCAATGAGCATAACATCGTGCCCGACACCGGTTATCCCAACGACCTGACCGATTTGTTTGGACTGGAAGTCCTGGAATTCGATCCGATCCCCCCCGGCGAGGAAAACCATCTGACTTTCAAGGGCGCGTTTCCAACCAGCCATTTGCATCCGGCGCGCCTGTGGTGCGACATCATCGAGCCCAAGGGCTGCCAGATCCTGGCGACCTACGCCAAGGATTTTTATACCGGCCGCCCGGCCATCACGATGAACACCTTCGGCCTCGGCAAGGCGATTTACATCGGCACGATGAGCCATCAGCATTTTTACCTCGACCTGGTTTCGTGGCTGCGCCAGATGGCCGGTTTGCAGCCGCTGCTCAAGGTCCCCGAAAACGTGGAAGTCAGCATGCGCCAGAAGGAAGGCATGCGCGTCTTCTTTCTGCTCAACCACCAGAATACGCCCGTGCGCATCCAGTTTTACAAGCCCATGCACGATTTCCTCACGGGCAACACCTTCTCCGGCAACTACGATCTGCCGCCGCACGGCGTGCTGGTCCTGGACGAGCATCCGGAACACAAAATCTCTGGCGTCACCGCCTGATTTGCGGTTTGTTTTGCGGCGGTGAATCTTCCCGAAGCCATCCTCGCGGTTCTGGCGCCGCTGAGTTTCGCCCTGGCGCTCTGGCAATGGGCCGCTGCCCGGCGGTTTCCCCTGCACCGGCGCGTCACCGACCCGGCCTTTGCCCCGGCCATCAGCCTGCTCAAACCGCTCAAAGGCTGCGATGCCACCACGCCCACCTCGCTCCAAAGCTGGTTCCAGCAGAACTATGCCGGCCCGACGCAAATCCTTTTCGGCATCGCCGACGCCCAGGATCCGGTTGGCGGAATCGTTCGTGACCTTATTGAAAAGAATCCCGGCTGCGACGCGCAACTGGTCGTCTGCGCCGAAGTCCGGGGCGCCAACGGCAAGGTCTCCACGCTCATCCAACTGGAACGGCTGGCGAAACATGAATTGATTCTGGTCAGCGACGCCGATGTGCGCGTGCCGCCGGATTTTCTCGCCAACGTCGTCGTGCCGCTGCGTGACAACCAGACCGGCCTGGTCAATTGCTTTTACCGGCTGGCCAATCCCGTCACCCGGGCCATGCGTTGCGAGGCCGTCGCCATCAACGCCGATTTCTGGAGCCAGGTGCTGCAGGCCGCCACCCTCAAGCCGCTCGATTTCGCCCTTGGTGCAATCATGCTTACCCGGCGCAAAGTGCTGGCGGAAATCGGCGGCTTCACCGCGCTGGCGGATTGCCTCGCCGACGATTATCAACTGGGCCATCGCATTGCCCGAAACGGCCACACCATTGCCCTTTGCCCCGTGGTCGTGGAATGCTGGAACCCGCCGATGAACTGGAGCGCCGTCTGGAAACATCAACTCCGCTGGGCACGCACCATTCGCGTCTGCCAGCCCGGGCCGTATTTTTTCAGCATCCTGTCCAACGCCACCCTCTGGCCGTTGCTGTGGCTGATCGCGTCGTTGGCCCGGTCACAGACATTTTGCCTTACGCTCATCGCCGCCGCGTGTTTGCTGGGCCGGGTGATGCTCGCGCAAAGTCTCCAGCGACGATTCGTGCAAACGCGCGACGCTCTTGCTCCGCTGTGGCTGGTGCCGGTGAAGGACCTGCTACAGGCAGCGGTCTGGGTGGGCGCCTTTTTGGGAAACACCGTTGAATGGCGCGGCCGGAAAATGCGTTTGCGCCGCGATGGAACCCTGGTGGCGGAAAAGTAGGAAGCCCGGTCCGGCATTGCCGGAACACCTGATTTTGATGGGTAAACGGATTTTTTCCCTGAAGGTAAAAGCGTGTTTTCTTCCGGAATTGCGCCAGATAAAATCGAGAATTCTTCAGCGGCGCTTCACCGGCTTGGCTCTCCTGTCAAGGCGGTCCCGACCGGTCCGGCTTGCGGGCGAGCGAGATCCCCTTCGGCGGCGGCACGTTCGCAGGAGCGACAAACGTGGCCCACGTCTTACCGGATTCGGGGTTATACCCGGCAGTCCGGCCGGGAATCGGCGGAACGCGGATCAGGTGCTGGCAGTTGGGGCATTGAATCTCCAGGCCCGATGTCTGCTCGTTGCATTGCAGATGTTGCTCGCAGTGGGGACAGGAGAATTTGAACTGGCTCACAAGTCCTCCGGATTGAGCGGAATATCGGCGCTGCTGGCTTTGTTGGTGCTGATGGTTTCTGATGGCCGGTTCTGAACGACGGCGGGCAGAATCTCGTTTCGAAGCTGCTGGACCTTGTTCGACTTGTTCTGGCGCTGGAGCACATCCACCAGTTCGTTGTACTGCCATTCCCATCTCTTGAAATCGTTTGGCCAAAGCTTCACGGCGTTATTCACAACCTCACGATAGAACGGCTCTGCCTCGGCCAGCTTGCCCTGACTCCGGAGCACGAAAGCCAGGTAAGCAACCTGCCACCGCCATCTCGCGGGTTCATTGGGCCAAACCGTCGCCGAGTTGGTTATGGCCTCGCGATAGAAGGGTTCGGCTTCGGCCCACCGGCGCTGCCGCAGGAGCACATAGGCCATGCCACTAGCCAGCCACTGGTGTGCCTCGGGATTGTTCGTTGCCAGTTGACGGCAAAGCTCCAGGCCCTCGCGATAAACGGGTTCCGCCTCGGCAAACTTTCCCTGATCGCGGAGCTGGTCACCCTGGGCGGCGAGCGCTGACATCGAAGGGCTCGAAGGCTGCCAGTTCCACCCCGAGGCCTCTGCTTCGCGGCGCAGGCTTTCGACTTCGTTCGTTTTACCCTGCTGCTGGAGCACGTCCACCAGGTCATTGAACTGCCATTCCCATCTCTTGAAATCGTTCGGCCAGAGCTTCGCGGAATTGGTTATCGCCTCGCGATAGAACGGTTCGGCTTCAGCCCACCGACCCTGCTGCTTGAGCGTCACCGCCAGACTGCCGGCCAGCCATTGATGCCGCTCGAAATCACTGGTCGGGTGCTGGCGACAAATGTTCAAACCCTCGCGATACAAGGGTTCGGTTTCAGCCGGTTTGCCGGCGTCGCGGAGAAAGTCGCCAAAATCAGCGAGCACGGCGGCCAGATCGGTTGACGGAGGCAACTTTCTTCCGGCTTCCAGAGTTTCCCGGTACAACGACTCCGCCTCGGCGGGCTTGCCTTGTTTGCCAAGAACCGAGGCCAGCCCGGTCACCAGCCATTGACGCTGACCGAAATTGTAGGTTGAAACCTGTAGAGAGATATTCAGCCCCTCGCGATACAGCGGCTCGGCTTCGGCCAGCTTGCCTTCATCACGGAGAAAGTTGGCAAACTCACCGAGCACGGCGGCCAGATCGGTTGACGGAGGCAACTTTCTTCCGGCTTCCACGGTTTCGCGGAACAAAGCTTCCGCCTCGGCCGGCCGGCCTTGTTTGCCAAGATCCAAAGCCAGCCCGGTTGCCAGCCACTGATGATTCCTGAAATCGTTGGTTGAACTTTGGCGGAAGTAATCCAGTCCCTCGCGATACAATGGTTCGGCCTCAGCCAATTTGCCTTGATCACGGAAGAAGTCCGCCTGCCAGCCGAGCAAAGCAGCGACCAGCTCGCTCGAAGCCGGCGATTTCCTTGCTGTCTCCGCTTCCGCGCGATACAAGGCTTCGACTTCCGCCAATTTTCCCTGGTCCTGGAGAACTGCCGCCAACTTGGAACATTCGTAAGCCTCAGTGATGTTTCCCAGTTTATGCCAGATTGCCAACGCTTCGCGATAGGCGGTTTCTGCTTCGGCGAGCCGGCCGCTTCGGCGAAGTATCAGGCCCAGGTCTTCCAGACAGAAAGCGGTGGTGGGATGCTGCTCCCCGACAGTTTTCCGGCTCGTGGCCAGCGCCTCGCGCTCCGTGGCTTCGGCCTCAGCCAGTTTTTCTTCGCCGGTGAGCACCCATGCAAGGGTGTCCAGCGAATCCGCCACGTTTGGATGCTCATTCCCCAGCAGGTTCTTGCGCATCGTCACCGTCTGTCGGACGACCGCCTCGGCTTCCGCCATCCGGTTTTGCCAGCGAAGGGCGTAGCCCAGGCGCTCCTGGGTGATTCCAGCATCCGCGACGGAGCGTTCGTCTGGCAACACGCGCGCCTGGATTGCGAGCGCTTCACGGGCGGCGGCCTCGGCCCGGTCTGGCTTGCCGAGCTGAAGGAGTGCCAAACTCAACGCGCTGAGTGATTCAGCCACGTCCACGTGTTCATTACCCAGCAGCTTTCTTCTCATGGCCAACGATTGGCGAAAGAGCAGTTCGCTCTCCGAGGTCCTGGCCTGCCAATTACGGACGAAGCCCAAATGACACAGCGAGGCCGCGACCTTGACATGTTCCGATCCGAGCAGGTTGGTGCGTATCGCCAGCGCCTCCTGAAACGCAGGCTCGGCTTCGGCGATCTTGCCTTGGTTGAGGAGTTCCCAGCCCATACTGTCCAGAGAGTCCGCTACGTTGGTATTCATGTTTCCCCATAATCCACGCCGGAGGACGAGGGCTGACCGGTCCATTGCCTCGGCTTTGTTGTATTGGCCCAGTGCGTCGTAAACGCCACCGATGGTGCTTCGCAGTTCCGCCTCCACCTCCGGCTGGCCCTTCAAATCGTTGCCCACCCGTTCCGCGGTCTTGTCCAGAATCTCCCGCAACATCGTCGTGTCCCGGCCCAGCGCCACGGCTGGCCCCACGCCTTTGAGCATGTCCTTGAGAAATTGCGCCACCTGCTGGCTCTTATTGGCCTCGGCTTTGGCCTTCTGCTCCGCGGCCATTGCCTGGTGCCGGGCCTCCCGTTCCCGGAAGAAAAACCATGTGGATAAAGCCAAACCAATCACAAGCGCAGCCGTCACGGCGGCCCCGACGGCAAACACCAGCTTGTTCCGACGCACCAGCTTTTGGAGGCGATAAACTCTGCCCGGCGGCCGGGCCGTGACCGGCTCGTCATTCAAATGGCGCAGCACGTCATCGGCCAGCCCGTTGGCCGTCTCGTAACGGCGGGTGCGGTCCTTCTCCAGACACTTCATGACGATCCAGTCCAGGTCTCCGCGCACCACGTGAATCAGTTGCGGCGGCTCGGAATGACGCCGTCTGGCTACCGTCGTCTGGTCGGCTGCTTCCAGCGTGCTGATCCGCGTCGAAGGACGCAGCGGTTCCTGCTCCCGAATGATCCGCCGCATCTCGCTCAAGCCCGCCGCCACCAACTCCTGCGCGTCAAACGGCGTCTGGCCCGTCAACAGTTCGTAGAGCAACACCCCCAACGCATAAATGTCGCTGCGCGTGTCGATGTCCAATGTGCTCATCTCCGCCTGCTCCGGACTCATGTACGCCGGCGTGCCGATGAATTGCTCGAACGCCGTAAACAGCGTCTTGTCCGTCAACACTTGCCCCGAGGTCGCCTTGGCAATGCCAAAGTCAATGATCTTCGGCAGCGGCTTCCCATCGTGCACGGTGACCAGGATGTTCGAAGGCTTGATGTCCCGATGGATGATGCCCTTCTGGTGCGCATGCTGGATGGCATGGCAGATCTGGACAAACAGGTCCAATCGTTCCTCGGTTGAAAGGTTGTTCTGGTCGCAGTAGTCGGTGATCTTGATGCCCCGCACCAATTCCATGACGAAGTAGGGCCGGCCGGTGTCGGTCGCGCCGGCATCGAGCACCTTGGCGATGTTGGGATGGTCCATCAGTGCCAGGGCCTGGCGTTCGGCTTCGAACCGGGCGATGACCGCTTTGGTGTCCATTCCCAGCTTGATGACCTTCAACGCAACCCGCCGCCGGATGGGCTGTTCCTGTTCAGCCATATAGACCACGCCGCAGCCGCCTTCGCCGATTTGCTGCAACAGCTTGTAGTGGCCGATGTGGTCGCCGGGCTTTTCGGTCAGTGGCGCGGAAACGACGACGGTCTTGCCAGGTAGCGCTACAGCGGGTTCCTCAAGAAAACCACCGGCCTTTTCGTGTGCTAGGAGTAGGACTTCAACGCCTTGGCGCAATTGGGCGTCATTGCCGCAGGCTTGGGCGAGGTAGGCGGTACGTTCAGCCGAGTTTGCCTTCTCCAGTGCATCGGCGAAGATCTCTTTAACCAGTTTGTCGCGTTCTGTATTCATAGGCGAACCGTGTTCAACCGAGGCCGCCGGGAGCCACAGCCACTTTCAAGGCCCCAGTGGACCTCTATTTCTTTCCTGCAACCAGTGAAGCGCCATTTCGAGCCGGTTTGCGCCACGCTGGACTGAAATAATTCAGGCGCCGGATTTCTCGTCGTCCGCGATTTGTTGAAAAAGCCAGGCCCGGGCATAGGCCCACGTGCGGTCCGCGGTACGCCGCGAGATGCCCAGCAGGTCAGCCGCCTGTTGTTGTGTCAGTCCGGCAAAGAAGCGAAGCTGGACAAGTTCCGCCGCCGGGGGATCGCGCTGCGCGAGTTCAGTCAGGGCTTCATCCAGCGCCAGGAGTTCGTTCGAAGGCAGCGGCTCGGCCAGTTGAATCTGCTCGACGTCAATACGCTCCCATCCGCCACCGCGTTTCTGCCGCTGCTTGCGCCGGACATTCTCAATCAGGATGCGCCGCATCGCCTCCGCCGCAGCGGCAAAAAAGTGCTTCTGCCCTTCCCACTTCCGGTTTTCCGCGCCCGCCAGGCGCAGCCAGGCCTCGTGGACCAGCGAGGTGGCCTGGAGGGTTTGGCCGGGGCGTTCCTGTAAGAGTTTGTGCTCAGCCAGGCGGCGCAATTCCCCATAAACCAGCGGCAGCAGTTCCGTGCTCGATTGCGCTTCGCCGCGCTCGATTGCCTGCAACATGCGGGTCACGTCAGCCATAGCAATGGGGAGAATGCCCGTGAAAGGAAGCCGGCCCGAACGGACACCCGCCGCTTTCCTCTCACTTGGCCACGAGGGCACAAAACTCAGAAGCTGTCAAGATATACCCGCCACCTGTACATTACCTTTAATTATTAAAATCATGAGGGAGCACTGGTTAATGTGCCAACGGCTGCCGCTCACGAAACACTGGCGGCTTCTGTTTGTGCCACCGCCGGTGACATCCTCGGTAAATTCCAGTTGTATCCTCGCGCCTGCACTTTTCCCTGCGGTCCCGCGTTACCCGGCTCAACCGGCAAGGCTTGCACCAGGTTCCCCGGGCTGTTGAGTGAGCCTGCCCGGATCAGTTGACTGACCTGCCTTCGAGGGAAACAATATTGGTCAAATCGCGGAGTGAGGAGGCGACGGACGGATGGGCATCGCCAAGTTGTTTGCGCCGGATGGCAATTGCTTCGCGGATTGAACTTTCGGCCTCGGCCAGCTTGTGTTCGTCGCGAAGGATGAGAGCAAGGTTGTTGAGTGACGCGGCCACGGCAATGTGCTCGTCCCCAAAAAGTTTTTTCCGCATGGCCAGCCCGTCGCGGGCCAGCGCCTCGGCTTCTGGCAGCCGTTTTTGCTGGCGCAGCATGAGCGCCAGGTTGTCGAGGGAGGCAGCCACTTCGGGATGTTCGTTGCCCAGCAGTTTGCGGCGCATGGCCAGCGATTCTCGAAAGAGGGGTTCTGCGTCCGTGAATTTGTCCTGCGCGCCCAGAATCAGCGCCAGATTATTGAGCGCGGTGGCCACGGAGGGATGCTCCTGGCCAAAGAGCCTGCGCTGCAGGGCGAGTGACTGGCGTTCCAGGGATTCGGCCTCGGTCAGCTTGTGTTCCTCGCGCAGCACGAAGGCCAGATTGTCCAGCGTGATGGCCACCCCGGGCTGGTCGTCGCCCAGAACCTTCTTCTGGATGGCCAGCGATTCACGAAAGAAGGCTTCCGCGTCGGCCAGTTTGCCCTCGTCGTGGAGCACCCACGCGAGATTGTTGAGCGAGGTGGCCACGGCCGGATGTTCGTTGCCGAACAATTTCTTCTGCATCGCCAGGGCCTCGCGCTGGAGCTGTTCGGCCTCGGCCAGTTTGCTTTCGCTGCGCAGCACCAGGGCGAGATTGTTGAGGGAGGCGGCCACATCGGCATGCTCATGGCCGTAAAGCTTGCGGCGCAAATCGAGCGCCTCGCGCTGCAACGATTCGGCTTCAACCAGCTTGCCTTGATCGCGCAGGACCAGCGCCAGGTCGTTCAACGAAGTGGCCACATCGCTGGTCTTGACGCCAGCGGCCTGGCCTTGCAAGGAACGCGCGGTACGATGCATTTCCTCCGCTTTGCTGGACTTACCAAGCGCGCGATAGACCTCGCCGAGGGTGTTGCAGATTTCCGCCTGCACCGCCGGCTGATCCTTCAAGTCCTTGGTCACGCGCTCAACCGTTTTGTCGAGGATTCCTTTCAACAGTGTGGTGTCCTGGCCCAGCGCAACTCCCGGCCCGACGCCCTTCAGCATGTCTTCCAGAAAGAGGGCCACCTGCTGGCTGTGTCTGGCCTCGCTGTCGGCCAGCCGGCGCGCCTCCTTCTCGCGGAAATACAGCCACGTTGAAACCACCAGGCCAACGATGATGGACAGGGACACGGCGGTCACCGCGGCAAAGACGACCTTGTTCCGGCGAACCAGTTTTTGAAAACGGTAGAGCGTGGTAGGGGGGCGGGCGATGATGGGTTCGCTCTTGAGAAAACGTTCAATATCTCCGGCGAAGCTGCTGGCCGTTTCGTAGCGGCGCGTGCGGTCCTTTTCCAGCGCCTTCATCACGATCCAGTCCAGATCGCCTTTGACCAGGTGAATCAGTTTTGGCGGCGCGGAATGCCGCTGCTTGGCGACGGTGGTCAGGTCCGCGTCATGCATCGTGCTCAAACGCGCCGAAGGTTTGAGCGGCTCTAATTCGCGAATCGTGCGGCGCATTGCATCCAGTCCGGCGGCAACCAGCAAACTGGGATCAAACGGCGTGCGGCTCGTGAGCAGTTCATAAAGCAAAACGCCCAGAGAATAAATGTCGCTACGCGTGTCAATGTCCAAACCGCTCATCTCCGCCTGTTCCGGACTCATGTAAGCGGGCGTGCCGATGAATTGCTCGAACTGGGTGAACACCGTCTTATCAGTGAGCCGTTGGTCCGTCGCCTTGGCGATGCCGAAATCAATCACCTTGGGCACCGGCACGCCGTCGTGGAGCGTCACCAGGATGTTCGACGGTTTGATGTCGCGGTGAATGATGCCCTTTTGATGCGCGTGTTGAATGGCCCGGCAGACCTCTCCAAACAGTCTCAGCCGTTCCGCCGTGGGCAGATTGTTCTGGTCGCAGTAATCGGTGATCTTGATGCCGCGCACCAGTTCCATCACGAAATACGGCCGGCCCGTTTCGGTCGCGCCCGCGTCAAACACCTTCGCAATGTTCGAATGCTCCATCATGGCGAGGGCCTGACGCTCGGCTTCGAAGCGGGCGACGAAACTTTTGGTGTCCATGCCGAGCTTGATGACTTTGAGCGCGACCCGGCGCCGGACCGGCGTTTCCTGCTCGGCCATGTAAACGGAACCGCAGCCGCCTTCACCGATGAGCTGGAGGATTTTATACGGGCCGATTTTGTCCCCGGGCTTTTCGGCGGGCGGCAGGGAGAGGACGATGGTTTTGCGCGGGGGGGCCGCGGGTTCCGCAAGCGGCCCGCCGCCTTGTTCGTGGGCCGCGAGCAAGGCGACGACGCGCTCAAGCAGCGCGGCATCATTGTCGCAGGCGGCTTTGATGTAGCCGGCTCGTTGCTCCGGCGGCAATTGCAGCGCGCCGTCAAAGATGGCCTCTTCGCGCAGAATTCGGTCGTTCATGAGAGAAGCGGTGTTGTCATTCTATATGGCAATGCGAAATTCGCGTACGAAAAGGATCAGCGCCTGGCCAATAATAAAGCTCGTGATTTTTCCCCGGCAAATTTCTCGAATGCCGACGTGGCGTTAAAGCATTCCGCGGCAACTTGGCAGCATTGCATACCCTTGCGATTAACCCGGGGCGCCCGGATTCGGTCTGGGATCCAGGGTGAACCGTTTCACCGGCTGCGCCTGGCCGGGAGGAACATGGGTTGCCCAGGTCATGCCGGACTCCGGCTGATATTGGATGGTCTTGCCCGGCACGGACGGGATGCGGATGAGATGATCGCAACCCGGACATTGAATCTGCCGGCCAGAGCACTGCTCGTCGCACTGCAGATGCTGGTCGCAGTGCGGACAATTGAATTTGAATTCACTCATAATTTTCAGGGTTGCGATCATCAGGGACCCAATCGGACACGATAGAAGCCGGTGTGATGTGTTATCGCCCCGTGGTGGACATAGTTGGTCGCGCCCGCGCCCGAGCCGCCAACGGGAATCACCCCGCTCAGATCGTTGAACGATGGATTGTTCAAGTTGCCGTTGGTTTGCACCACATAACTGTGGCCGCCCTCCGTCGTCCAGACCACGCTCAAATCACTGGCGTTGGTGATCGCGAGGCTCGTGATTTGGAAGAGCGAAGTCGGGTCCAGCGGATCGGTGCCGGCGGCGGCTTCGGCCCCGTTGCTCACGCCATCGCCATCGGCGTCGAGGTTCGGATCCAACTGGGCCGGGTTGTATAAAGTGAGGGTGCCCCCGGCCTTGATGAAATGACCGCAGGCGTTGGTGATGATCAGATTGTCCGCGATCAGCGTGGCCCCGGCACCCAACACCACGGTGCCGTTGATCACGTCAAAGATGGCAGTGTGCGTGGCGTTGGTGACGTACAGGGTGCCGCCGCTGAGAGTGACCACCCCCACCGCCCCGCTGGAGCAGTCGCCGGCATCGGATGTGTCGGCGGGGTTGCCATTGGGTGCCGCCAGGGTGCCGCCGCCGAGCCTGACATTGCTCTGCGCGCCGCTGGCGGGGGCGCCGACGGTGAGGGTGCTGCTGATGGTCATCGTGCCGCCAGATTGCGCGTAGGTGCCGGTATAGCCGGCGCTGTAGCCGACGTACATGGCGGCATACTGGCCGGTCCCGCCGGTCATGGTTCCAGTGGAGTCATGGCCGTCGGCGATGGTAACGCTCGTGCCGCTGCCATCCAGGTCGCCGCCGTCCCAGAGCACAAAATTGGAGATGAGTCCCTGTCCCGGGCCGGTGCCGGTGCCGAGCAGTTTGAGCGAGCCGCCGGTCATGTGGAAAAAGCCCGAGCCGAGGTTGTTGCTGCTGCCCAGCCAGAGCTGCCGGAGAATGTGGCTACCGCCGGACAGAAGGAGCTGGCCGCTGCCCACCGGGCCAACCTGCATCACGCCGTTGGTCAGGATGAGCGAGCCGCCGCTGAGGGTGACGGTGCTGGTCGAGGTGAGGGAACTGCTGACCAGGGTCAAATTCGAATTCACGTTCATCACACTGTTGCTTTGAAGAGTCAGGGAACCGGTGCCACCGGTGGTGCTGCCGAGCTGGACGCCGCTGTTAAAATTATTGGTGCTGCCGGCCAGGACCACGCTTCCGCCATTGTCAATGTTCAATGGCGGAACCAGTTCAAAGGTGCCTGCCAGGTTGTAAAACGTCCCGCCGTTGGTCAGGATGAGCTGGTCCACTTGCAACACGCCGCCCTCGAGGACGAGGGAGCCGTTTTGCGCCACGTCAATATACGCCGTGCCGGCGGCGTTGGTCACAATGAGTGTGCCGAAGGTGCCGTAATGAGTATAGTTGCTTGAAATGAGGACCTGGCACGGACTCGTGACCAGATTATTACCCACCAAAATATTGGAGGAAACCAAAACCGTTCCGCCGCTTATGCCCAAGGAGCCCCAGGAACCAGCGGCGTTGCCGAGCTGGAAGCCCAGTGCTTGGACGGAGCCGCCATTGATGTTAAAACCGCCGAATCCCTGGCTGCCCAGGACGACGGGATTGTTGGTATGGATGAGCGCGCCGCCATTCATTTGGACACTGCCGCTGCCGCCAGGCGACGTTGCCAAAGTCATGGTTCCCAAGACCATCAGCGCGCCGCCGTTAAGATACAAGGTGCCGTAAGCGTTGGCGAGGTTGCCCAGCGAGATGCTGCCGATTTGCGCCCGACCGGAGTCGAGTTCAAAAAGAGCAACAGAGCTTGGTATATCGCCCACGTATAACACACCGTCCACCTGGAGAGCGGAATTGGTGACGATGACTTCCGGATTGCCTTCGCCTGCTATGTCCAGATCTTGCAGAAGGTGCAGGGGAACCGTGGTGCCGGCGTTAACGAGTTCGAGCTTTACTGGCGTTTCGAGCGCCACGGTGTTCGCCGTCATCGTGTTGGGGAAGCTGCCGGAGGTGGTTGCGTCAATGGTGACGGAGGTGCCAGAAAAGATGTTGTCGTACCAGTCGTTGGTGCTGGGCGGCGTGCCGAGAAACCAATTGGCGCCCACTTCCCATTTGCCGGCGCCGGGATTGACCCAGGAGTTGGGCTGGGCCTGGAGCGGAGCGGTGCCGACAAGGAGCAGGACCAGGAGCAAGGCGGTTTTTGCAGGTTTGCGGGTTTGAATTTTCACAATGCGTTTCCTTTCACTGAGTCACGACCACCCCGGTTCCACCCCCCAGATCGGAGCTTATTTGGGTTTGTTGTATTTCTCATACCAACAACTAATGCGAAATTCAAGGTAAAACCGGATCAATAATCAAATCCACGGCGGCGCGGCGTGAGCCGCTTTTTTGCTGGACTTCGCATTATAAGGTGATATGAATATCAACCTTAGAAGTAATAAAGGCGTGGAGATCCGCCGGCGCGCGATGGTTGGTCAAACGCGCCGCCGAATCGTTTGGTCTCCGGAAGCAATCGTGGCTCGCGTGAAAAAAAACGGATTTACCCTGATTGAGTTGCTGGTCGTCATCGCGATCATCGCGATTCTGGCGGGGATGCTTTTGCCGGCCTTGTCCGGGGCCAAGGAAAGAGCCCAGAGCATCGCGTGCCTGAACAATCTCAAACAACTTGGCCTGGCCTGGCATCTTTACGCCACCGACAACAATGACTTGCTGGTGCCGAATAATTCCGTCGTCTCCGGGACTGTGGCTCCCTGGGTTGCGGCCGGCGCCTCCTGGTGTCTGGGATCGGGAGCCACCGACACGACGACCACGAACATCCAGAATGGCATGCTGTTCCAATACAACACCTCGGTGGCGATCTACCATTGTCCCGACGACCTCTCCACCGTGACCGGAAATCCCGACATGCTCCGCACGCGAAGTTATAACATGAGCCAGTCGGTCAACGGGTATCCGGAGTTCGACAGTTTCCTGGACACCCACATCCCGTGTTTCAAACGGTTGTCCCAGATCCGGAGCCCGGATGTAACGCAATGCCTGGTGTTCATTGATGAAAACGAGGACACCATGCTGGACGCGGAGTTCGGCATGCCCACGGCCTTTTACGACGGCACCACGACCTGGTGGGACATGCCGTCGAACCGGCATGGCCAGGGTGCAAACCTTTCATTTGCGGACAGCCACGTTGAGCACTGGCGCTGGATGGTGCCGAAGGTTTTTCAAAGCATTCCCCAAGCTGTTCCAACCGGGGAACTGCCGGATTACAACCGCGTGCGCGCCACCGTGAAACAAACCATGAACTGAAAGGGGCGGTGGCGTTCGGGCGGTTTACGGTCTGGCGATCTCCGTGCGCAGCCACGCGCGGCTGTAGCTCCACCAGCGTTTGGCGGTGGGCACGGATATCCCCATCACCCCGGCGGTTTCCTCAAGTGTCAGCCCCGCGAAGTAGCGCAGTTTGACAAGTTCCGACTTTTGCTTGTCTTGCGCGGCGAATTTGTCCAGCGCCTCATGGACCGCCAGCAGTTCGTCATCCTTGACCGCGGCGGCGATTTCGATTTCCTGGATGTCGAACCGCTGCTGGCCGCCACCGTGGCGCACCGCGCGCTTGCGCCGGGCATTTTCGATGAGGATGCGGCGCATCGCTTCCGCGGCGGCGGCGAAAAAGTGACCACGGTTGTCCCACTTGCGGCTTTCGCCGCCGGCCAGCCGCAGCCAGGCCTCGTGAACCAGCGACGTGGCCTGCAGCGTCTGCCCGGGTAATTCGTTTGCCATCTTGAAAGCGGCCAGTCGGCGCAGTTCATCGTAAAGGAGTGGCAAAAGCTGGTCTGCCGTTTGCGGATCGCCCTTTTCCAAATTCCGCAAAATTTCGGTGATCGGGTTCATCGGCTGGCAAAATTACATTGTCAGCAGATGCCCTGCGACAAGGAAAGTCAAAGAAAAAGCGGGCAGTGCGGGTGGGGTTTACGCCCGCAACTGCCGGTCGAGGGAGTGAGATTGAATGGCCTCCGAACGAGGTCGGCAATCGTGCGGGAAACCTTCAGAATGCGGTCGCGCACTTCCGCAGACGGCTCACCCACGTGGTTGCCGGAAATTTTCCCGCAAATACCTGCCAATTTGCATCAAGTACATGCCCCGTTGTCTTCTTAATTGGACCGAAATATGCTGAATTTGCCCCGGAAAGTTGGAATTTAAGGGGAATTCTTTGCGTAGCAAAGCGAATGCCCCGGTTGGCAGGCAGGTCAGAAACCAATGAAAACAAGGCATCCAAATCAAAAAATCGTTCAATTCCCGCCGCGAAGCGGGGCGGGAATGACGCTGGTTGAGGTGGTTATTGCTTTGGCCATAACCGGGCTGACCGTGGGGGGGATCGTCGCCGGGTATATCTACTGCACGACGGCCGTCGTCAAGGCCGAACTGGTTCAGGCAGCGAGCGCCAGGGCGATGGAACGCATCGAGGAGGCGCGCAGCGCCACCTGGGATGTATCCGTTTGGCCGATCGTGGACCAGTTGGTGGCCACGAATTTTCCCGACGAGGTCGTCTCATTGGACATGCCCGGATCAGGTTCAGGGGGCACGTCGGCCACCATTCAGACGACGATTTTCCAGATATCACTCACCCCGCCGATCCGGGGAATCCAGGTGGCTTGCATCTGGCAATTCAAGGGCGCCGAGTGGATCACCAACACCATCGAAACCATTCGGGCTCCCGACCAATGAAGCTTCAAGTTCCATCTACAGGTTCAGGTCGCAGCGGAGGTCCCCTGCCGGACAAAGGCTTCACCCTGCCGGAAATGCTCATTGCGATGACGGTGTTTCTGCTGATGGTCGGTGGGATCATCGCCGCGAATCTGTTTGGCTTGCAAATGTTTCGAATCACTCAAACCAAGCTCAACGCCACCACGTGGTCCCGCCAAACGATCGAACAAATAGCGGGTGAAATCCACACCTGCAATACCGTGTGGGTCGGCAATAGCACGACGAACGGTTTCGAGGAGCTGCTGGATGGGGAGACGCAGCAGGGTTCCGCCCTGCTGATTTTTCCGACCACGGCTACCAACAACTACATCGTCTATTTTTTCAATCCGTCAGACGACACGTTCAGGCAAACCGTGGCCGCGCCCAGCGGCACCAACACCGTCATCCTGGCCGATTCGGTCACCAACACCCTGATATTTGCCGCGCAGGATTTTTCGGGGAATGTGCTGACCAACAACGCAAACAACCGTGTGATTCACCTCACCCTTGAATTCTATCAACCGGCGCGTTTCATGCAGGGCGCGGATTATTACAAAATGGAAACCTCCGTGACCCGGCGCGCTTTGCAATGAACATGAAGACCACCTCCATAACTCAAAAGCCGCGCCAGGCCGGCAGCGCCCTGATGCTGACACTGATCATGAGCGCCGTTGCCCTGGCACTGCTGGCCGGGGCGATGTCATGGTCGTCCAGCAACACCCGATTGACGTACCGTTCCATCCAATATAACCGGTCGGTCGCGGCGGCGGAAGCGGCCACGGAAAAGGTGGTGAGCCAGATCAACCGGGACTTCCTGTACGGCGGCCAAAGTTTTGTCGTCAACAACCTGAACCTCTATCGCCAGAACACGGTGCCCACGGCGTCGGATTCCCCCTACTGGGCCACGTGGCAGTTCAATGACGGGAACGGCAATATCGGCCAGACCTACGTGCAACCGGGATCCGCGGCAAACTACGTCGTGCTGAACTCGACTTACGCCGGCCTGCAGGGGTTTGTCTCGACCTACACGATCACGTCATTCGCACAGGATACGGCCAGTCCGCAATCCGTCACCGCCGGAGTTATGCAGCAATTGCAATTGGCCAGCATCCCCGTTTTCCAGTTTGCCATGTATTCCTCGGGTGAAATGGAAATCAGTTGCGGCCAGTCGTTCGACATTACCGGACGGGTGCATTCCAACGGGATACTTTATGTTGAACCGGACAGCGCGCTGACGTTTGAATCCAGTGTCACCGCCGTTCAGAGCATCCTGTATCAACGGGACCCGCTCGATACCCGCGGCCCACCGAAAGGGAGCGTGGTTTATGTGCATCCGGACCAAAAAGTCGCCCCCGTTGCGGCCTTTTCACTGCCCATCGGGGCCACCAACACCCCGCAAGCCATCCGGGAAATCATCGAGCCGCCACCCACCGGCGAAGACGCCAACTCATCTATCGGCCGGCTCCGGTATTACAATCAGTGTGACTTGGTATTGGTCGCTTCGGATACCGGCATCAGCGCAACCAGCGGGAATTTTAATGGTTTCGCGACCCCCATCTCGACCAATGAGCTGGCGACGTTTGTTTCAATCACAAACAGTTTTATGGACTGGCGTGAGGGCAAGACGGTCCAGCCCATTGATATCAATATCGGGCAACTCACGGTCTGGAACCTGACCAATTCCAGTCTGCGTCCCTCTCTCATTGGGTCGAATTTGACTTCTGTTTATGTATGGGATCGCCGCACGTTGCCGGGCACCAGTCTGGGAGCGGTCCGAGTGGTCAACGGTCTGCAACTGCCTCCGAACGGACTGACCGTGGCCACGGGACGTCCGCTCTACGTACTCGGCGACTACAACACGGACGCCGCAACCAAGGGAACCACCAACACCTCCACCACCCGACCGGCTTCGCTGGTGGCCGATGCCATCACGATTCTGTCCGACAACTGGAAGGACGCGAACAGCACCAGCGCGTTGGGTTCACGAACAGCATCCTCCACGACCGTCAATGCCGCCTTTCTGACCGGCACCGTTGATACGACGCTGGGATACTACAGCGGCGGCATGGAAAACTTCCCGCGTTTTCTTGAAAGTTGGGGGTCGGCCAATGTGTGCACCTATAATGGTTCGATGATCAAGATGTTCCCCAGCCTCTATGCCACCAACGCCTGGAACAACAATAACAACATTTATAACCCGCCCAAACGCAATTGGGCTTATGACGCCAATTTCGAAGACCCGACGAAGCTTCCGCCGAAGACACCGAGTTTGCTGCAGGTGATTCGGGTCCAGTGGGCCAACGTGGTGCCCGGCCAAAATGTGGGACCGTAATTCCGCAGCCAGCGGAAAAGGTTGCCGGTCCGCTTGAATTTCATGCCTGACCAGAACAATGAGACCGAAATCAGCAGGCGACAGATTGGCGGCTGGCTTGCGGTCGCAGGCGGCCGCCCGGCTGATTCCATTTGGGCTGATCAACCAGTTCAAAATGGCGACGAAAAGCTTTACCCATCGGATGGTTTCTGGTGTGGCGCGGGCGTCGTGGATCAAGCCGTCCCTGATTCTCCTTACGGCCGGAATTGGGTGCCTTCCCTTGCCCGGAGCCACGGATACGAATACTCGCGAATTTGAGCTGCCACTACCGATGCCGGGATCCAGTCAATGGGACATAAACCAGCGCATCGCCAAGGAACTCCAGGAGCGCTGCCGGAAGCGTGTGCCACTTCCCGATGCCTTTGGCGTAAATGTTCCAAGGTCCGCCATGGCAAGTTTGATCAATGGTCCGAAAATAGTGGCGGCCCCAACACGCGCTCCAACCGTCTCGTTCGAAAACGTCTTGCAGATGCTTTCTTTCGCCGCCGTGTTCGTGCTTACCGGGGTTCTGATTATCCGAAGATTTGCCCCCCAGGTTCTCGTTGGCATCAACCAGCAGTTCAACCCGTGGGCGCTCGCCCCGGCCACCGGGACGGTCCGTTCAGCCAGAGTTCGTGCGGAGGAGGAAGCTTTTGCCGAGTTCCTTAAGGCGTTCCGAGTCGGTCCATCCGCATCACCACGCACCGATCTGCCTGAGCAGGAAGATTCGATCAACGAATTTCATGTACGGGCCAAAGAGTGCCTCGTCACGCAGCGAAAGCTGCTTCAGGACATCGGTCGGGAGTCGAGCGACCCCGTCCGGCAACAAATGCTGACGAAGCTGTATTTCGAGATGGGGGTGCTGAAAGATGAGGCGGGCTTGCCGGAGGCACTTCCGGTATGGCAGGCGGCTTCCGCCCTGGAGGGACTGCTCAAACAACTCACCGAAAAAATCAGAAACGTTACGCCTTCCACACTGCGAACCGTCGCGGGTGGCCTGGATTTGCTGGACGACTTGTGCGTGCCGGGATTGCGGCCGGATCTCCTGACAGACCGCCCGCTCAGGTTTTTGGTCGTGGACGACGACAGGATAAGCCGCCAGGCCCTGGCCCACGCGCTGGAAAAGGCATTCAGCCAGCCGGACCTCACCGTGGACGGCGAAGCGGCTTTGGCCCGGGCCAACGAGCAGGCTTACGACGTCATCTTCCTCGACGTGCAAATGCCGGGCATGGACGGCTTTGAGCTTTGCACAAAAATTCGCGACACCGTTCCCAACCGCACCACTCCGGTGGTCTTTGTCACCCAGCAGAGCGACTTCGACGCGCGCTGCAAGTCAACCCTCAGTGGCGGCAACGATCTCATGGGAAAACCGTTCCTCACTTTTGAAGTCACCGTCAAGGCCCTCACGCTCGCGTTGCATGGGCGTCTCCAGGGGCGCGCTCAGAAACCTCTCCCGAAATTCGACCAGATCCGAACCCCGGCGGATTCGTTGGTGACGATCACGGGTCGTTCGCGTCCTGTCCCAACTTCCCCCGTCATCCCGCGACCGCCGCTGGCCACGGTGCCGCCGGAGACGGACGCGATCACCAACGCCTTCCTGATCCGCGCGTCAAAGCAACTTGGCCCGTTGTGGGAACTTTGTCAGATGCTTCTTCAGATCCCGGACAAGGAGACGCGGCAGATCCTGCTGACGGATGGTTTCCTTCGCGTGAATTCATTGATTTCCAAGCCTGGCCCCGAGGTGTTACATCCAGCTTATCAATTGAGCGCCGCGCTGGAAGGACTGCTCAGAAAAATGTTGCAGAATTACAGCCATGCCACTCCGTCCGCGCTCGACACCGTGGCCACCGCGGTGGCTTTGCTCACTGACTTGTGTGTGCCGGGACTGAAAGCGGACCTGGCCATCTATCCGCCGATTCACATGCTGGTGGTGGACGATGATCTCGTGGCGCGCCGGACTCTCGTCGGCGCCCTGCAAACGGCCTTTAAAAAGCCGGAAAGCGCGGAAAACGGAGAGGCGGCGCTCGCCCTGACGCTGGGAAAATCATTCGACGTGATATTCCTGGACGTGGTCATGCCGGGCATGGACGGCTTTGAGCTTTGCAAAAAAATCCGCGAGACCGTTCCCAATCGCGTCACGCCGGTGGTGTTTGTGACCGGCCAGAGCGACTTCGCTGCGCGCGCCCGGATGAGTCGCAACGGTGGCGACGACCTGATGGGGAAACCATTCCTCACTGCGGAGATCACCGTCAAAGCGCTTGCGTTCGCCCTGCGTGGTCGCCTCCAACAACTAAAAACGCGGCCGTACTCGTGAATGCGCCGTTGAAAATGCCTCTTGGGAAACCAGGCCTGGCTTTTCCTATGCCCACCACCGGCCAAAGTGCTTGCTCTTGCGCCAGAACCGACGGGTGTCATCCAGAACAACGCCAAAAAGAGAAGCAAGGTTTTTTGCATAAACTCGAACGTTGACCAGGCAGTATAGCTCGCGATGAGAAGTGAGCACGCGCCTGCTTTCCGGGAATGGGAACTGGCACCGACGAGTGTCGGCTTGTTGTTATCGCCGGGCTTTGATAGCGTGCTGGCGGTCGGGCGCTTGGCGCAGTGGCTAGCGCGTCTCGTTTACACCGAGTAGGTCGGGGGTTCGAATCCCTCAGCGCCCACCAGCCTTCGCTCTGCGCTTCGAGCTACGGCTCGGCAAGCCAGCCATTCATGGCGGAGAGCGAAGGCTGCCGCGCCGAAGCACAGCGGAGGCGGGCTTTGTTCTTGAGTCTGACGAGTCTCTAAATGCCGTATTTCTACGTTTATATTCTGCAAAGTGAATCCGATGCCGGCCGATTCAATGTTGGATCGACCGACAACCTGTGGGCACGGTTAAAAAAGCATAACAAGGGAGACGTGCCTCACACTTCAAAATTTCGTCCGTGGACAATAAAGACTGCCACTGCTTTTACAGATCGTGAGCGTGCCAGCCAATTTGAAAGCTACTTCAAAACGGCCTCTGGCCGAGTGTTTGCAAAGAAGCGCCTTTGATTTTCGCTCTCCGCTGCGCTTCGAGCTTCCGCCTTCGCGGCGCAGCGCCGCCACGGCGCGACGGTGGCGGCTCGGCAAGCGAGCCGTTTGAGGGGCGGAGAGCAAAGGCAGGCCTTATCAAGGTTGGTTCCACTGAGCGCCCCGAGCTGCGGCTTTCCCCGGGTTTCACGCCGGACGGCAGTTTCGTGAAGGACGAGGGGCAGTCGCCGCCGGAATCAGCCAAAGCCCGCCTCCGCCTGATTTGCCCCTTTTTATCCCTGCCGGGGATTTTTGAAAGATTTGGGATTTACCAACGTAAGGACTGTAGTGCGGTGTAGTGCGGTTTCACTTTAACCCGGTGATTGCAAACGGTGGCAATCAAGCGTGAAGCCGTGATGGGGGTAGGATTTTATACCAGCTCCGATCCATGGGATATGGGGATAAAGGGTAAAGGGATTAAAGGACGGGGCTGGTATTTATGATCATGCCAGGAAAGGCAATGGCAAAAAGTCCGGACAAACCAGGCGGGATGAAACCGGGATTTCATTCCTTTACCCACCTGCCAGCGGCAGGAAACAACCATGATGTCCCAGGAACGAAAGGAACGGCAGCCGGCGGAAGACCAGGCGCACATTCATTCCAGCGCCCTGGAGGCCGCCGCCCATAGCATCATTCTCACGGACACGGCGGGGAAAATTCTTTTCGCCAACAAGGCTTTTTGCGCCATGACCGGTTACGCCCTGGAGGAGGTGCTCGGCAAAAACCCCGGTTTTCTGAAATCCGGCAAACATGACGCCGGTTTTTTCAGGGAGCTTTGGGACACCATCCTGAAGGGCCGGGTCTGGCAGGGCGAATTAATCAACCGGCGCAAGGATGGGACCTTCTACCTTGAGGAAATGACCATCACCCCCATCCAGGGCGTCAACGGGGAGACCAGCCATTTTATCGCGGTCAAACAGGACATCACCAAGCGCAAGCAACTCAAGGATCAATGGCATCAGGCGCAAAAGATGGAAGCGATTGGCAAACTCGCGGGAAACATCGCCCATGATTTCACCAATCTCCTTACTGTCATTCATGGCAATGCCGAACTGGTGCTGAGGGATGAAGGTGAACTCAAGGAGCAAAACCGCCGGTATCTCAAACAAATCACCGACGCCACCGAACGCGCCGCAGATTTGACCCGCCAATTGCTCGCCTTCGGACGGAAACAGGCCATTCAACCTCAACCCCTCAGCCTGAACCACGTCATCGGCAATTACACCAAGATGTTGAGCCGTGTCATCGGCGGGCAGATTACCTTGCAATACTGTTTCGCCCAGGACCTGCCTTCCGTCAATGCGGATGTCGGCATGATTGAGCAAATCCTCATCAATTTAATCGTCAATGCCCGCGATGCCATGCCCCAGGGCGGGTCCATCACCATTGCCACGGAGGCCGTCAGGCTCGATGCCGCCTCGGTTGAAACCCATCCGGAAGCCCAACCCGGCGAGTTTGTCTGCATCACGGTGAGCGACACCGGGACGGGCATCTACCCGGAATATTTGCCGCGGATTTTTGAACCCTTTTTCACCACGAAGGAAGCCGACAAAGGCGCGGGGCTCGGCCTGGCGACCGTTTATGGCATCGTCAAGCAACATCAGGGCTGGATCGACGTGTCCAGCCAGCTTGAGAAGGGAACCACCTTCAAGATTTTCCTGCCGGCCATTCCCCCCGACGGGGCAAACACATCCATTCCCCGGGCAAAAGCGGTTCGGGCCGCCGGGCATGAAAAAATTTTGCTGGTCGAAGACGACGCCGACGTCCGGATGGTCACGCGGGACGTGTTGGAGGAATCCGGTTATCAAATCTGGGAGGCTTCCAACGGTCTGGAAGCCTTGAGCGTTTGGATGACCAACGCTGCCAAAATTGATTTGTTGCTGACCGATGTCATCATGCCGGGCGGTCTTAATGGCCGGGAATTGGCCGACCGGTTAAGGGAGGAACAGCCGGGCCTTAAAGTGATATTGATGAGCGGTTACAGCCTCGAACGGCTGGGCATAACTCAATCCCATAACCACATTTTGCCAAAACCCTTTTCCTTGGAATGCCTCACCGAAACCGTGCGGAGCTGTCTGGACACGGCACGTCAGGCGGGTTGAATTGTCCGGGAGCAGCACGGTTGATTGCACAGGCAGGGAATCAACATCCTTTCGCTTCCAGTACCTTCCGGGTTTCCTGCAGGGCGCGGTGCATTTCCGCCGCCGAGGCATACCGTTGCGCCGGATCGGGTTGACAAGCCTTAAGGATGACGGAGTTCAACGGAAGGAAATCCGCCGGTTCTCCGCCCTCAACCAGGGTCGTGGCAATCTCCGGGAAATAGGCCGTATTGCGTCCAGTGCTCAGCACATAAAGCACCATGCCCAGGGCGTAAATGTCCGCCTGCGGCGTGCCCGGACGTTCCGGCGGCGGCGGCATGTAACCGGGCGTGCCCACCAGGGTCCGCTCCTGGTCGGGAGGTTTGATTTCGGTAATGAGCCCCAGGTCCGCCAGTTTGGGCTGGCCGTTTACAAAAATGATGTTCTGGGGCTTGATGTCGCGGTGGGTGAGCCCTTGGCGATGGAGGAAACCAAGGGCATCGCTCAGCGCCAGCCCAATCCGCACGCACTCCCGCACCGGCAGCCTCCGTCCATGGGACCGGGCGCGTTCACTCACCAAATCACGCGGTTTGTAGGTTGAGGGTTCATGCTCCCAACCCGGCTCCAGCGGGTCCCCCAGCTCCATCACGTAGTAAAAATATCCCGCCAGCTTCTCACTGACAAATTCAACGCGCAACAGGCCGGGATGTTGGTCGGAAACCGGCTGGTATTTTTTGATGCCGTTGAATTCACGCTCGTAGGGATCGGTGTTCTGCTCGAAGTTCGCCAGATAAACCGCCTTCAACGCCCGCCATTGTCCGGCGGCGTTCCGCGCCAGCCAGACTCTTCCGTAAGCGCCTTCGCCAAAGGGCGGATTGAACAATTTGTAATCAGGCGCATCCGGCAAGTCCACGGCGGCAGCGGCCGGGCGGGGAAAGGCCAGGGAAATCGAGACCTTCCTTTGTTCCAGGGCGTGACGTATCCGCAGGGCCAGCGCCCAGGCCAGGGCACAGGGCAACTGTCCGCCAACAATCACTAGCCAGGGGAACCAGTAGTTGGTGAAGTAACTCCAGGAAATCGCCCCGAGCGCCACCGCCAGGGCCAGCACGACCGCAACCACACAAGCCACAACCGGTCGTAAGCGGCACAATCCGCCGCCCAGCAATAATCCGGTGGCCGCCAGCGTCAATGCCTCCAGCCACCAGGCCGGCCGCCGCAACCAGTCGCCATTCGTCAGATTCAAAAAGGAGGTGAGCAGGATTTCCACGCCCCCGGTGGATTCATCCGTCCAGCGCGTGTACGGAATGCTGAATTTGTCGGCTTCACCGCCAAGCACCGATGTTTTCGGGGCGGTGCCGATGAAAACGATCTGGCCGCGGAAATAATTCGTCGGTTGGGTCAGCGCGAACCGATAGCTCAATCGGGTAGCTGCGCCATCGCGACCGTAGTAACGCAACCACCGTTCCTGCGGGTTTTCGCTCAATGGCGCCCCGGCCAGCCGCGCGGCGGTCCAAGGCAGGCTCGGGTAAGGCCCCGGCGATGGAAACGGCCAGTGTCGGCGCACGATCGAATCAAGGTCGGGATCGAGCCAGGCGACGCCCCAATTCGTTCCGGCGGCGCTGAGAAAGGGTTCCGCCGGCAACAGCGGTCGCGCCCCGGCCAGCGTCGGGTGGGTTACCTGCGCCTGCTCGGCCATCAACACGATGTGTTGCTGCCGCCGCATCGCTTCGGCCAGGGCCTCGTCCGTTGTGGGATCGCGCGGTTGTTGAAAGAAGGAGTCGAACACCACGAGGCTGCAACCATCATCCGCCAGCCGGTTCAACAGCCGGGCGTGCAGTCCGCGGTCCCAGGCCTGGCCGCGCATCTGGTGAAATTGGTCGTACGCCTCGGTGTCCATCAGGATGAGGGTGACCCGGTTGGTGACCGCATGCGCGCCGAAGCGGAACAAATAATCGTAGCTGGCGTTCACCCAGGGGTCGCCCAGCGGCATTTTCCACAACACGATGCCGCAAAGCACCGCCAGCACCGCGCCCGGCGCGGATTTGAGAAGTGCATCTTTCCCGATGGCTTTGAGCTTCACTACGGATTGAGTTTAGAAAAAACCGGGAAAAAATCAGCGCTTTTTCGCGTTAGCGGTTGAAAAAAGGGAAGATTAATGAAGCCACATGGCCGGGCGGTTCGGTCCATCCATTTATTAATCAACCTAAAATGTCTGAAAGATTGGCCCGGTAGCTGCGTATTACCGGTTGTTCGCTCGGTGTAGAGCAAAACAAACTGCTGTACCAATTCCAGGGGCTGTCGGGGCGGGAGAACGACAGCAAACAACCATAAAAAACCATGAAAAAAAATATCTCTCATATCATCACAATGGCAGCCATTGCCGGAATGCTTGCCATTACACCAAAGACCATTCATGCCCAAACAACCGACTCCCTTCTGGCTGACTCGGTTGATCAGTCCGAGTTCCCGCAGATCACGGCTCAACCCGTGGACCAGGCTGTTCCCATCGGTTCCAGCGTCACGTTGTCGGTGCAGGCCAACAACGCCGACGGCTATCAATGGTTGATCAATGGCGTTGCCGCTGATGGCCAAACCAACAGCAGTCTCACCATCGCCAGCGCGGGCATCGGCGACGTGGGTTTATACTGCTGCGAAGTTTTCAACAGCGGAGAAATGGTGCCCACCCGCACGGCATCCGTGGAGGTGGAGATTACTGCCAGCGCAACGACTGTCAGTGCAGCCACAGCCAGTACTCCCACTGCCAGTGCAACGACCGCCAGCGCGCTTACTGCCAGTGCAACAACCGCCAGCGCAATGGCAGCCGGCGTGCCTGCTGGAGGGCCAATCACCGTGTTCGGGACTCCGTATCTCGGCGGCGGCTCGCAAGGCACTTGTCCGGGACCCTATGTAGGTTTGGTCGCTTATAGCAAAACGATTTCCCAAGGCTGGGGTTGGACGCCAATCACTGGCGCCAAAGTCCTTACGGTGGCCGATGGCTCCGGTCGGATCGATACAAAAGTCCAATATTTCGGCCTCTATGGTGATTCGGGATGCGCTCAAACCACAGTTACCATTCCGTATCCTCCGTTCAGCACGGCTTACCGGTTCGGGATTTATTTTACAAATAATGTCCCGGCCTCGACGAATGCGTATCCGATAGTCCTGACCGGGTTTAATCCATAGGCTTTTGGAAAAGGGGAACAAGGGTTTCCAAAAAAAAACAAACCGGGCTGGCAGAAGTTCAGCCCGGTTTTTCGGCTCCTCGATAGCCACGAATATACCCGTCAGTAAGCAGGGGACGCAGATTGACAAACTCGAATCCTACAAGGCCAATGACCCGTTCAACCATTGGTCCGCCGCCTGCGGCGTGAGGCGGAGTTTTTTATGTAGGATCAACACTACGGCTCCAAGCGCACACTCAAATGATTGGGCTAGCAATAATGCCTTATGGGGGCAACCATGACGGTAAACCCTAGGCCCGGTTGTATGACAGCCCGGTAAGAAGCAAAAAGACCAGAACGATTCACCTGAATGCCTTAAGGCCACTTCAGGAAGCGGAAGAGGATGTCACCACAGTAAAGCCTACCCATTTGAAAGTTAATAGTTGATGGTGGAAAGCTGAGAGACAAACGACAGGGCACAGCAGATGTCCTGCTGCTTTTTCAAAGCAGCATACCGGGACAGCGAGGCAAGGTTGGAGTTCAAGCTTTAGCTTGTTGGTGCGGCGGGGGAAACGCTAAAGCATGAACTCCAACATAGTTTCAAGGTTAAAAATTCACCCGCAGGCTCAGGGCCAGGGTGCGTGAGCGCGGCAATTCGTTGTAAAGGTTGAGCGGGTTGAGGTGGTAGTTCTGGTCGGTGATATTGAGCAGGCCGAGCGTCAATTCGGCCCTGCGTTGCAGAAACCGGTACCCGGCAAACGCATTCAACTGCCAGAAGTTGTCACCCGGTTCGGTGGACGCTTCGTCAATGTTGTTTTGAACGTACCAATGGGCATCGGCCTGGGCAAATAAACCGCAGGGATGATTGTACACCGCGAGCAAATCCACCTGGTTCAGAATCGCCTCCAAATGCTGGCTGGTCAGAAAATTGTTGGTGAGAACGCCGTTGGGTACGGCATAACTGTAATTGAGCATGGCGTCGCTGATACGATAGCGCGCCCCGAACGCCCAATTCTTGCCCAGCAATTGATTGGCCGTGAACAGAAGCGATTGTTCCCGGTAATTCAAATTCTCGCGAAGTCCGGACGGAACCGGATATGGGAACTCGAGTGGAAAATAACCGAATGACCCCACCACCAGCCCGGCGTCCGAATACAACAGGTCGCCGGAAACTGCGAGGTAGGTGCCCGTGGAAAACTTTTGTTCCAGCGAAAAAGCATACGTTTCGAAGTGAGCCCCCGGAACTGGGCCAACCACCGATTCCGGAATGAGGCTCCGGTAGGACTGGACGAAACCCGCCACCTGCGAAGGTTCCAGTTGATAGTTTTGGTCCAGGCTCGCGCCCGCCAGCGAGCAGGCATAGGCGAAACGGAGGGTGGTGCCATCCAATGGCGTATAGATGAGACCGGCCTTGGGAGAAAACTGTTCCTCGGTCTGCTCGATGTCGGAAATGGGCGCCGTCTCGAAATTTTCCGGGAAGGTGATGCGGTCGTAAGTCACGCCGCCAATCAATTGCAACGGATCGAAAACCTGCCATTGATGATAGCCATACACGGAAATGCGCCGGAACAGGGACGAAGAATTCTGGTCTGCAGCATCGGCTGGAGGTATCGGAAACAAAAAACCGAGGTTGGATGGAGTGTCCTGGACGTTGTGAATGTCGAAATTGCCGTACTGGAAGCGTGTGCCCACAATGGTATTGTGCTCCGGCGTCTGCCAGATTTGCTGCAATTCTCCCGAATAGATCGTCAAATCATCCTGGAGACGTTCCTGCATTGTCAGCCCATACACGGCTGTTGGTACTCCAAACGGTATGACTGTTAAGGTGGTAGGCCCGAACGGATTGGTCACCGTAAGCGAATCGTTGAGCCGCGTCGCGAAAAAGAGGGTATGAACCCCGGGACTCCATTCGTGGTGATAGCCCAGTCCGATAATCGGGGTTTGATCTTCATTCACGCGCGCCTGGGGATTCGCGTTGGTGGGATTGTAGTATTGCTGCAAATCCCCGCTGTTCGCGTCGTACTGCTTGACCTGAAAATAGACCATGTCCTGCGGCGTGACTTGCAGCTTGAATGTTCCCGAGAGCTGGCGCTGTTCAACGTCATTGTTCACCTGCTGGCCATTGTCGGTGTGGTAGAATCCTTCCACGGCATAGCCGAAGTTTTCATAGGTGCCGAATTGCGCACCGGACTCCGTCCAGGCCCCGCGGCTCAGATATTCCGTGCTCGAAGCGACTCCCAGCCGGTTACGGTCGAAGAGCGGGGAGTATTCCTGCTGGGAAATCGTGGGTGACATGGTGCCGGCGACCACCGGGGACAGCAAATTCGCCAGCAGATATTCGTTCTCCGCGGGGGTTTCGTACCGGAGATTGATCAGGTTCGGATCGCTGAGCTGGGCATAGCTGTTCGCCAGAAAAAGGTGGGCCGAGTAATTCGCGTAATCGTAAGTCACCGCGCGGGAGGCCTCGCGCACGGCCACGTCGAACATGCCGTCGTCCTGGTACATCGCGGCCAGGTTGGCGCTGCGCACCGCCTGGTCCTGGTCCAGCAGCAGTTGCGAGCGATAGACGCTCCGGTTGTCATTCAAAGCCTGCGATTGTTCCAGGTCCCGGATGGCATCGTTGATCCGGTTGTCTTCCTGGTTGAGCAGGGCGGAATAAAGCCAGGGCGTCGGGTCCTTGGGATCCAAATTTTCCGCGAGTTTATACTCCCTGGCGGCACGCGGATAATCACCCGCCGTCGCGTAGGCTTTGCCCAGATAACTTCGCAATTCGGCGCGCTGCGGCTCGAGCGCCGCGGCCACCAGCAGGTCTTCGCGCCCGCCCGCGGTGTCGCCCCGGCGGATGCGGCAAAGACCGCGCCCCAGCCAGGCGTTGCCAAGGGCGGAGTCCACGGTGAGCGCCCGGTCGAACCAGCCGATGGCTTCACTCGTCTGATTTTGCGCCGCGAGCAGAAAACCTTTCAGCGCAAGCGCCTGGGCGTTGCGCGGGGCGAGGGCCAGGCTTCGGTCCAGGGCCTCAAGCGCGCGGCCGGTGCGGCCAAAACTGAATTCCAGTTCCGCCACCCTTTCCCAGCCGTAGCCGAAGTCCGGCGAGTTGGTCACGGCCTGCCGGGCGAAATCCAGCGCGGACGGCAATGAAGTTCCGCGGATGGCCCGCGATTGCTGATAGTAGGAATCCGCCAGGAATTCCGTGGCCAGTTGCGGACGGACCACCACCGGACCCGGCTGTCGCTTCACGGCAGCGATGAGCTGGCGCAGGGCCGCGGCAATCCGTTGCGGACGGCTGGAGGTATCGGAGGCAGAAAGCGACGCGAGCATGGCCTCGGCCGGTTCAACTTGTCCGACACCCAGCAGCAGACCGGCATAATAAACCTTCTCCGCGTCAGAGCCGGGTTGCCGGCCAGCCGGATATTGGGCTAACGCCGCCAGCAGATTGCCTGAGCGATAGGTCTGGAGGGATTCGCCAAGGATTTTTTGCTCCTCGCCTGTGAAAGGCAAATCATTCGGATCGATGACCACCGGATAGTAGAAGCACCATTGCAGGACATTGTTGGCAATGAAACCCGCGGTGCGGACGGGCGCCCTGCCCGGCTCGACGACGGCCTGCTGGCCGTTGGTCAGCAGCAGCGTGGCCTGTTCGTTGCCGAACCGGACCTTGCCGTCAATCACGGACATCGTCGTCTGCTCCGTTTCATTCGCGGCCAGCACAAATTCCGTGCCCTCCACGCCGGCGACGGCGCCGCGGGTGATGACCCGGATGCGTCCCGGTTCGTCCCGATGAAAAAACGAGATGATGCCCCGGAACAAATGCAGTCCGCATTGGGCATCAGCTGAATCCGGCGGCGACACTTCGATCTCCGTCAAGGCGCCGAAAGCCACCACACTCCGATCGGACCAAAGGAGGGCAATCCGGCTGTTGGCACCGGTGCGCAACCGGTCGAAGGGATGCAGGATCTGGTTGGTCTGGGCCGGAACCCAGGTGGCGGTGGTGCCGGACGCGACCTCGGCCGTGCCTTGAAGCTCCACAATCCGGATTGCGTTTGTGGCCCCGCCGACAGCCGCCGACTGGGCCCCGGCCTTCCCGGCGTAAAGCAAGAAACCGATGAAAATTGCGCCCAGCAACAGGCCCCGACCGATTTTAAGAAACAAGTTCAAGCGTTTTTACCCATTCACCCATCCGACTGATAAAACGATAATCAGACAAACATATCACACCTTTTTCTTCAACCTTTTTCGACGGGACGGTGTATTTTATTGCCAACAACCATTTGAGACCACATTACTTGTTAAATGGCCGAACCGATGGATGAATTGATACCGACGCGCGCGACGCTGCTGGAACGCCTCAAAAACTGGCAGGACCAGTCGAGCTGGCAGGATTTTTTTGACACGTACTGGAAACTCATCTATGGCGTCGCCCTCAAAGGCGGCCTGACTGCGGCCGAAGCGCAGGACGTGGTGCAGGAAACCATGATCTCGGTCGCCAAGCACATGCCCACCTTCGAGTATGACCCGGCCATTGGCTCGTTCAAAACCTGGCTCCTGAACATGACTCGCTGGCGGATCACCGACCAGCTCCGCAAGCGCGGGCCGGCTTTTGCCGCCAGCCATTCCGGGTCCGAAGACACTGCCACCCGCACGCGGACAGTGGACAAGATAATCGATCCGGCGGGCCCGGCTTTGGACGCGCTGTGGGACGCGGAATGGGAGAAGAACCTGATTGATGCCGCCATGGCCAAGGTCAAACGCCGGCTGGACCCGCAAAAATACCAGATATTCGATCTGTACGTGAACAAGGGATGGCCCCCCGAAAAAGTGGCCGCCACCTTCGGCGTCCCGGTTGACCAGGTCTATCTGGCCAAACACCGGACGACGGAATTGATCAAAGAAGAAGTCAAAAAGCTGGAGCAGAAGATCATCTGACTGCCGGCGGATTGCCGCGCGGCAGGCTGACCGCTCAACCAATTTCGTTTTTGAATCCCCGCTGCCGCAACGCCTCGTATAAAACCAGGGCGACGCAGTTTGACAGATTCAGCGAACGCGACTTTTCATTGAACATGGGAATCCGCAGCCAGCGCTCGCGGTTTTGCTCGAGCAACTGCCTCGGCAAACCGGCCGTCTCGCGTCCGAACACCAGAAAATCGTCCGCCGCAAATTTCACTTCGCTGTAAATTGTTGATCCGCCGGATTCAATGAACCAGAGCCGGGCGTTGGCTGGAAGCTGTTCGGCGAATATCTTCCAGTTCAGCCAGCGGTGCCATTCGACGTGCTGCCAGTAGTCCATGCCCGCGCGCTTGAGCTGCGCGTCATCGAGTTTGAAGCCAAACGGCTCGATGAGGTGCAGCGTCGTCTGCGTGGCCGCGCAGAGCCGCGCCACGTTGCCCGTGTTCGGCGGGATTTCCGGTTCGACCAGGACGATGTTCATTTGAATGCCGTAGCCGCGTTTGTGAAAACGCGGATTTGTCAGTCTTGTCCGCGCTTTTACAAGCACAGCTATATCAATAATAAACCTTCCAAAGGACCAGCCCCTGCGCCGGGGCGGTCATCCCAGCCACGCGCCGGTCTTTCTTGGCCAGCATCCGCCGGATTTCGTCCGCCGGAAACTTTCCCAAGCCGATCTGCACCAGCGTGCCGACGATGCCCCGGCACATCTTGTAAAGAAACCCGTCGCCTTCGATGAGAAAAGTCAACAACGGTCCGTTTTTCCTGATGTCACAACGGGTGAGTCTGCGCCGGGTGGATTTCATCTCGTAATTCCGGCTGGCGGCGAACGATTTGAAATCGTGCCGTCCCACGAACAACGGCGCGGCGGCGTGCATGGCCTTCAGGTCGAGCGGACGGGGCACCTGCCAGGCACTGTGGCGCAACAGCGGATTCATGGCCGTGTGGTTCCAGACGAAATAACGGTACTGTTTGCCCGCCGCGTCAAACCGGGCATGGAAATCCTTCGGCGCGCGCGAAGCCGACAGCACCCGGATGTCTTCCGGCAGCCAGGCGTTCAGGGCGAGCCGGAGTTTGGGTGTGGACATCTTGAATTCGGCGGCCGGCACTTCAAAATGCGCCACCATGCCGAGCGCGTGAACGCCGGTGTCCGTGCGGCTGGCACTGTGGAGGCGCGGCTTGCTGGGAAACAATTTCGCCAGGGCCGTTTCAACTATTTCCTGCACGCCGGTGCCGGTTTTTTGCACCTGCCAGCCTTCATACCCCGTGCCGTCGTAGGCGATGGTCAGTTTGAATTTGATGATGCCCAAGACGGAGTGTCGGAGTGTTGGAGTGTTGGAGTGTTGGGCTTTCATTACTCCATCACTCCATTACTCCGGTTCCCCGTCCGTCCAAATAGCTCTGCAACAAAATCGCCGCCGCCATTTTGTCCACCTTCTCTTTGCGTTTCGCGCGGCGCACGCCACCCTGGATCAACACACGGTTTGCCTGTGCCGACGTCAGCCGTTCGTCCAGGGTTTTGACCGGGACGACCACGGCATCCTTCAGCGCGGCGACAAATGTCTGCACTTTTTCCGCCGCCGGGCCGTAGCTGCCGTCCATGTTGCGCGGCAGGCCAACAAGGATCAGGTCAACCTCTTTTTCGCGGATCAACTGTTTCAGCCGTTCCAGAAAGCCGGCGAAGGGCTCGGCGGGAATGAATTCCAACGGCTGGGCGATGGTCCGGGTCTCATCGCTCACCGCGACGCCGATGCGCCTGGTTCCATGATCGAGGGCGAGAATTCGCATGACGCGCACAGTTTTGCAACAAAAGCCCGGCGTGGCGAGCCGATTTCAATTCCCCAAAAGCCGATGACACGGATTTCACCGATTTTCACTGATTCAATCCGTGTTAATCCGTGCAATCCGTGTCTCAAAGAACGCTGGACAGAAACGGGAGGGCAAAATAAAGTCGAAAACGTGAATCGAGACGAGTTGCCGCTGTTTTCAACCAAGTTTGAACTTCATCAATGGATGATGACTGAATTGGAGAGGAAGGCACACGAGACATTACGTGAAGCAGGATTTCCTAAAGTCAGGTTCCAAATCGTTCACAAGCAGGGTCGACTCAAAGTCGAATTGTCTGGGCCAGATACTGGCGACATAAAAAAGGCCGCAGAATTACTCGGCGTGAGATTGTAAAAAATGCACTACCTGTTGCATTGGGGCGACCAATTAAATTGGATGCCCGTTATATTTCTTGGAATCGCATCAGTCGCCCTTTTTCTGGTGCGATTGATCACGGTGTGGCTTTTGACTCGGATTTATACGCTCGAATTGTTGACAAAATTGCAGTCTCAATCGGAGTCAGACACCGAGGTTTCCGAATGCCTCGGTAAATTATTTTCCATATTTTGTGGGCGCAATTCTGTACTTCCGCTTTTTGTATCAAGGCTTTATGTTCTAGCGGCTGGTGCATTTATTGGAATAACGGTATGGGGACTTATCAGCACAGCTTGGTGGATGTTTTTATTGGCACTTCTAACGTGGTATATTATTCATTTGCCGTTTCGTGACATCATGCTGTCGTCTCGCGTGGTTGGAGAAATTTGGCGTTACTATGTGATAATTTTGTCAACGTCGGCAGACGTTGAAGCCCTTAAAAAAGGTGGGCTTACACCGGAACAGGAAAAAGAAATAAAAATCCATTTGGGAATCGGTTAGCGAGAACAATTTCTTTTTTCTTCGAACTTTTCGTGGTTAAATTTCCCCCGCGATGATTCAGTACCTCGATTTGCTGCGGCACGTCCTTGAGCACGGAAAACCCAAGGCCGACCGCACCGGCACGGGCACGTATTCCGTGTTCGGCGCGCAGGCGCGGTTTGATTTGCGGAAAAATTTCCCGCTGCTCACGACCAAGAAAGTCCATACCAAATCCGTCATTTACGAGCTGCTCTGGTTTTTGCGCGGCGACACGAACGTCAAATATCTTAACGAGCACGGCGTGACCATCTGGGATGAGTGGGCGGACAAGGACGGCAGCCTGGGCCGCGTTTATGGTGCGCAATGGTGCGACTGGCGCGCGAGCGACGGCCGGTCCATCAACCAGATTGACCAGGTCATCGCGCAGATCAAAAAGAATCCCGACAGCCGGCGGCACATTGTCAGCGCCTGGAATGCCGGTGAGATTGACCAGATGGCTTTGGCGCCTTGCCACACCTTGTTCCAGTTTTATGTGATGGATGGCGAATTAAGCTGCCAGCTTTACCAGCGCAGCGCGGATATTTTTCTGGGCGTGCCGTTCAACCTTGCCAGTTACGCCCTGCTCACGCTGATGATGGCGCAGGTCTGCGGGCTGAAGCCGGGCGATTTCATCCACACCTTCGGCGACCTCCATCTTTACCAGAACCACCTCGAACAGGCGAAGTTACAGCTTTCGCGCGAGCCGCGTCCGTTGCCGCTCATAAAATTGAATCCGGCGGTGAAGAACATTGCTGATTTCAAGTTCGATGATTTTGAACTCGTTGGTTATGATCCGCACCCGGCCATCAAGGCGCCGATAGCGGTGTGAGTATTTTCAACCACGAATGGACACGAACGTTAAGCAACAAAATCATTTCTAATTCGTGTAGATTTGTGTTTATTCGTGGTTTTATTATCCACGATGAAACATTTCAAAGCCATCGCCGCCATGTCGATGAACCGCGTGATTGGCGTGGGCGGCCGGATTCCGTGGCATCTGCCGGAGGATTTCAAGTGGTTCAAGCAAATGACGATGGGCAACGTCGTCATGATGGGACGCAAGACGTTTGAAGGCCTGGGCCGGCCATTGCCCAACCGGAAGAACCTCATCCTGACGCACCATCCGCAACGGCTGATCAAAAGTCACCCGGAAATTTTCGGCGAATATCACGAGTGGCGCGGAGGCATCCGGGTCGGCGGCATCCTCAAGCAACCCTACCAATTTGAGTTTTTGTTCACGAAACCGGAAAAGGGGCCGCAGACGGAGATTTTGATTTTCAATTCCGTGGAGAAATTGAACCCATCCGATTTTCAAACCGACATGTTCATCTGCGGCGGCGCGGAGATTTACGCGCAGACCTTGCCCCGGTGTTCCGATCTTTACCTGACGCTCGTCAAACGCGAGGTCGAGGGTGGCGACGCGTTTTTCCCGCCGTTTGAAGACCGCTTTGCGCTGGTCGAAGAAATCCGGGACACGCCGGAGTTCAAAATCCTGCATTACCGGCACCGGTCGTTGATTTCCCCGGAGGGATGATTTTCACACGCTTCTGAATCATCGGGGCTCGCAGCGCTCGTCGTTCCGAAACGAAACAAAACCGGCGGGCCGTTGCCAGCCCGCCGGCGTATGATGGTGATTGACCGGAGTGATTACTCGGGCTTTTCGTCCTGCCGCGCTTCGTCGGCGGCATCGAAGGCATGTTGCAACGCCACGAGGTCTTCGCCGGGCTTGAGCGCATCGAATATTTTCTGCTCCTCCTTGAGCTGTTCGTCGGTGTAACTGGCGGCCTTGATGGACAGGCCGATGCGGCGTTCACCCTTGTCGATTTTGATGACGCGGGCGGTCACCTCCTGACCGGCCTTGAGCACGTTCTTGATCTTGTCCACGCGCTCTTCGCTGACCTGTGAGATGTGCACGAGGCCGTCAATGTCGTGTTGCAACCCGATGAACGCGCCAAAGCTGGCGAGTTTCGTGACCTTGCCGGTGACGACATCGCCGACCTTGTAGAGCTGGTCGATGTTGGCCCACGGGTCCTCCGCGAGCTGCTTCATGCCCAGCGCGATGCGCTGGTTCGGACGGTCCACCTCGAGCACGACCGCTTCGACCTCGTCACCTTTCTTGAGAATTTCGGACGGGTGATTGATTTTGCGCGTCCATGAGATGTCGGACACGTGAATCATGCCGTCAATGCCCTCTTCCAGTTCCACAAATGCGCCGTAGCTGGTGAGGTTGCGCACCTTGCCTTTGACGCGGCTGCCGGTCGCATATTTCGCTTCCGCGTTGTCCCACGGATTCGATTCGAGCTGGCGGATGCCGAGGGAAATTTTCTGTTCCTCCCGGTTGATGCCCAGCACGATGGCCTCGATTTCCTGGTCCTGCTTGAGCACGTCGCTGGGTTTGGCCACGCTCTTGGTCCACGACAATTCGGTGACATGCACGAGTCCCTCGACCCCCATCTCCAACTGCACAAACGCGCCGTAGGGAACGAGGCTGACGACCTTGCCCTTGACGCGGGCGCCGACGGGATACTTGGTCTCGATGTTGTCCCACGGGTTGGCCATCTTCTGTTTGAGGCCGAGGCTGACGCGTTCTTTTTCCTTGTTCACGTCGAGCACGACCACATCAATTTCCTGACCGACCTTGAGGAGTTCCGACGGATGATTGATGCGGCCCCAGCTCATGTCGGTGATGTGGAGCAGGCCGTCGATGCCGTTCAGTTCAATGAACGCCCCAAAATCGGTGATGTTCTTGACCGTGCCCTTGCGAATGTCGCCGGGCACCATCTCGGCCAGCAGCTTGGCGCGTTTTTCGTTGCGCTCCTGCTCGATCAATTCGCGGCGGGAGAGAACGATGTTCTGCCGCTCCTGGTTGATTTTGACGACCTTGAACTCGTAGGTGTT
This sequence comes from Limisphaerales bacterium, assembly GCA_052145735.1. GTDB lineage: Bacteria > Verrucomicrobiota > Verrucomicrobiia > Limisphaerales > UBA11358 > UBA11358. Next base: position 7,846 of record JBKQOA010000088.1, on the reverse strand, counting down.
GTTGACGAACTGCGCGAGGTTCTTCGGCGTGACAATGTCAATCTGGGACGCGGGCAGAAACGCCTCGACGCCGATGTTGACGACCAGGCCGCCTTTGACGATCGATTTGACCTTGCCCTGGATCGTGCCGCCTTCGTTGCAAATGGTGAGGATGCGCTCCCAGTTTTTCTTGAACTCGGCCTTTTCGTGCGAGAGTTCGACGGTGCCGTCCTTGTTTTCGAGCTTTTCGATGAGGACGTCAATTTCGTCGCCGACCTTGAGCGCATTGGTGTCGACAAATTCATTGGTGGGGATGACGCCTTCGCTTTTGTAGCCGATGTCCACCAGGACTTCCTTGGGGCGAAGTTCGATGATCGTGCCTTTGACAATATTGCCGGCAGCAAACGGCAGCGAACCGCTTTGCTTCATGGCTTCTTCCATTGTGAGCATAACTTGACTGGATAATGAACCGAAGGAGGCTTTGGCATCCCGCCGGGCGGGATTTCGAAGACTCCATTGCCTAACAAACCCGACGCTGCAAACGGCAACGGAGGTTGAAGGTTAGGTTGTACGTTGACTGTTTTTTCTCAGCCTTAATGAACATCCGCATCCGCGGCGTTCAGGCAAGATAGACAATAGGGAAAACCCCGTTAAATGCAAGGGGGAATTTGCCGTGGCAAAAATGGCGCATTTCGGTGGAACGAGCGTCCGGCTCGTCAGGAGCCTCGGGCCGCCAAACTGCGCCGCTGTCGAAAACCTGGCAGGAAAAGCGGCCATCAACATCAAAAATTGACCTTGCCCCCTGGCTGCAAAAAAGAAACGGCGCTCCACGAGCGCCGTTTCAGTTTCCTTAACCCCACTCTCCAAACCAAATCATCTCGCCTTGTCGGAAGCCGGGGAACCGGCGACCATTCCCTTCCCAAGGAAGAGAATCAAGGCGAATTAAAGTTGCTCAAGCTTCGGGAATCTTCAGCTTTGCTCCCACCACAATATGGTCGTTTTCCAAACCATTGGCCGCTTTCAACGCTTGGACCGTTGTTCCGTGGGCCTTGGCAATCCGGGTCAACGTATCGCCGGATTTGATCACATAAGTCGTCTTGGAATGACTGGTTGGCGCAGCATTCTTGTCATTTGAGCCGGACGCGGCGGGCAAGCGGGTCGCATTCAAATCCGGTTGCGAACTTGAATTTGGCTTTTGCGCCACCACTAAAGACTGACTGGCCTGGGGTGCCGGCAAATCCGTTACTTTGGGGCCGTGGGGGGCGGTGGTGGTCTTTTCACTCATGCAGCCTTCAATCAAAAGCCCGACCAGAAGAACCACGATTGCCGCCACGGCGGCAATGAATCCCCTTTTAAAGCGTTCCCGGCGACGTTGTTGATAATCAGCCCTTTGCAAACAGACCGGGATCTGGAAGGGGTTCGACGTATTCATAACTTTCATCATCTCAATGTTGATTTGCAAGCATAGCCAGTGCCAAAAAGCATGGAGAAACAAGGTGGAATAAGCTTCGATTCTGGAAACCCAGACCGCCCTGCCTCGCGCCAAGGCATATTGTCCAATTCTTGAATCAGGACATAAGTAATTGCCAGCCTGGTTCAGAATTAAATCCCTGTTCCTCAGGCAAATGGGGGTTAAAACGAAACAGTGAATCCTGTTCTCCAAATCATCAACCAACTTCCGAAAGCCGGCGTCTGGAGTGGCCATTCCGGCACATTTTTTACTTTCCAACGTTGGCTGGCCGATTTAGCGTTGGGTACGCATTCGGGGAAGAAACGGCCCAGCGCGGACAAATTTGCCCATGAAAACTATATTTTTCGTTGAGGATGACATGGTGGTGGTGAAGGTTTATGGCGCAAAGTTTGAGCGCGAAGGTTTCCGCGTCGAGGTGGCGGAAGACGGTTTGGTCGCCCTGAAAACGCTGGCCAAGGTGAAACCCGACATCGTGGTGCTGGACCTGATGATGCCCAAGCTCAACGGCGTGGATGTGCTCAAATACATCCGTTCCACCCCCGAATTGAAGAAGACCCCGGTGATCATCCTTTCCAACGCCCACATGACCAGCCTGGCGCAGGAAGCAGCGGCGATTGGCGCAGAAAAGGCCCTGTTGAAATCCAGTTGCACCCCCAGCATGTTGCTCGAGGTGATCAACAGCCTGCTGAGCGGAGCACCGGCGGAAAATGATCCGACGAAGCGACTGGCCGTGCCTGCGCCTCCGCCGGCCAAACCACAATCTTGAACCTGGAAATCGGCTTGCCAAACCCGCCCGCCGGTCGGCATTATCCGACATGGCAGTAGCGCGACAGTCCGGCTTCGACGATCCGTTCTACCAACCGGCGGATCAGTTTTTCCCTGCGAACAACAAACTCGGCCTGACGTTCGACGACGTCACGCTGGCAACGCTGTATTCGGAGGTCCTCCCGCGCGATACGCAGCTCGACACGCAACTCGCGGAAAATTTGCATCTCAACATCCCGGTCATTTCGTCCGACATGGACACCGTGACCGAGTCGCGCATGGCCATCGCCATGGCGGCCAACGGCGGCCTCGGGCTCATCCATTACAACATGCCCGAGCGCCAGCAGCTTTCCGAGGTGAGCCGGGTCAAAAACCACGTGCATGGCCTGATCCAGGAGCCGATCACCGTCGCGCCGGACCAGTTCATCGGCGACGTGTTGAAAATGATTGAGGAACGCAAATTTGCGTTCGGCACGTTTCCGGTCGTGGATGACAAGGGCAGGCTTGTTGGTCTGCTTTCCGGCCACGTGGTCAAACCGCGCTACGCCAAACGCAAGGTTGCCGACGCGCTGACCCCGCGCGCACAGGTCCACACCATCAACCAGAAGGAGCTGGGCAAGGATCCCATCGCCCGCGCCGACAAATTTTTCAACGAACATCTCGGCATCCACAAACTGCTCGTGGTGGACCGCCAGGATAAACTGTGCGGCCTGTTCACGATGAGCGACATCGAGCGGATTGCGCAGGAGCGCAACGCGCAGTTCAAGCCCGCGCGTGACGCGCACTTTCATCTCGTCTGTGGCGCGGCGGTTTCCGCCACGCGCAACGCCTTCGGCGAACTCGACCGGGAACGCATTTTGAACCATGTCGGCGGCCTGGTGGAACGCGGCGTGGACGCGGTGGCGGTTTCGACTGCGCACGGTCACAGCAAAGGCGTGGGCGACACGGTGAAGGTCTTGCGCGATGCGTTTCCGAAGCTGCCCATCATCGCCGGCAACGTGACCAGCGCCGCGGGTGTGGAATATCTGGCCGCTTGCGGCGCCAACGCCATCAAGGTGGGCCAGGGGCCGGGTTCCATCTGCACCACGCGCATCGTGGCGGGCGTGGGCATCCCGCAAATGACGGCGCTTTACGTCTGCTCGCGCGCGGCGGCGAAGAAGAAAGTCGCGGTTCTCGCCGACGGCGGCATCACCAAATCCGGTGACCTCATCAAGGCCTTGACGCTGTCGCAGGCGGTGATTTGCGGCGGGATTTTTGCCGGTTGCAACGAGACGCCCGGCGACGTCATCGAAATCGGCGGCAAACTTTACAAGCAATATCGCGGCATGGGCAGCCTCGCCGCCATGAAGGTCGGTTCGGCGGCGCGCTACGGCCAGCCGACCAACCCGACGCAAAAAGTCGCCGCCGAAGGCATCGAAGCGCTCAAGGAAGCGTGCGGCTCGGTGGACCGCGTGCTGGCGCAGCTCATCGGCGGCATCCAGTCCGGCATGGGCTATCTCGGCGCGGCCAATCTCGAACAGCTACGGCAAAAGGCGCGCTACATCAGAGTCAGCCCCGCCGGCATGCGCGAAGCCGCCCCGCACGACGTGGTGGAATTGAAGACGGGAAGTTGAAGCTCCAAATACCAGACACCTGTGATATATTTTCAATGTGATTGAACTGATTCAGCAAAAACGTGCCGCCGTGGCGGATGCCTGCCGCAAATTCGGTGTCCGCCGGCTGGAGGTTTTTGGCTCGGCGGTGCGGGACGGTTTTAATCCGCAAAAGTCCGACCTGGATTTCATCGCCAACTTTCTGCCGCCGCTGCATCCGGGCGTGGCCGACCGTTTTTTCGGACTGACCGAGGCGCTGGAGAAGATTTTTGCCCGGCCCGTGGATTTGCTGACGGACTCCATGCTCCGCAATCCCGTGCTGCGGGACGAAGTCAACCGCGACCGCACTCTCATCTATGACAACGGAGGCCAGGAAAAGGCTGCATGACATCAGGCTGGCCGCCGGGGCAATCTGCCGTTTCACGGAGGGAAAATCCGTGGAGAATTTCAAGGCCGACGAAATGTTACAGGCGGCGGTTGAGCGGAAGCTGGCGATCATTGGCGAGGCGTTCGTTCATTTGAGCGAAGCGGATGCCGCCATTGCCGGTATGTTTACTGACCTGCGGCAGATTGTCGGCATGAGAAACCGGCTGGTTCACGGTTACGACCAGCTTGACTTGGATGTGCTTTGGGACGCCACCCTCAAATATGTGCCAAAACTTCTGGCGCAGGTGGAAAGCCTTTTGAAATAGCAACCCCCGCCGGCATGCGCGAAGCCGCCCCGCATGACGTGGTGGAATTGAAAATGGACAATCGAACCAGCGACTACATTTTTTCCGATGTGGATTGGAATTGTTGGAAGTGAAAACCAAAGCGGTTTTGCAGCCTACCCACTTATTGGGCACTACCATTCGATACTTGTATCCTGGGTCCATGCTTCCACCTTTGCTTCCGACGTGAGTAGTTTCGTTGGCTCGTGATTTGTTCGCGTGAGAAATTGAATCCAAACAGGGGATAACTTCGGGTCAAGCCGGAAGCTGGTCCCGTTCCACTCATAAAACCGATGCACCCAATAACTGTGGGATCGGCTATCTGTACTCATCGCAGAGAGAAAAGAGGTGTGTATTAAACGGAAACTCTTAGTTGCGGGATCAAGAACGAGATCATGAGGACCCAACCCCATTGTTCGTATTCGGGTAAACTGATAATCCTTGCCATTTGAGAATGCGAACACGCCAGTGCAATACTGCGCAGCAAGCCCGCATCCAGAACCGGGCTTGACCATCAAAAAATCTGGAATCCCGTCACCGTTGAAATCACCTGAGTAAACCTCCACTGCAAAGGCACTCAGCGCGGCATCACAATAAGATTTAAACGTTCGGCCATCTGGGCATTGCAAAGTTATGATTGTGAAGTCTGCGTCCTTTATGGAGTCCAGCTTAACTTTTGGAAAATCTTGGGGTTTTGTTGAATGAACCCAAACGCCAGCAACGTTAGTGTAGGCTAAAACAGCCAACCGTGGCCAAGCGTGGCCGTCTAGCAATGGTGCATAACCTGAGAGGTAGTTCTCAAATAACTGTGCATCCGCAGGCGCCTGCATGAGTACGCATAAAATGACAAGGAGTAATCGCATATGTGCCCAACAAATAATGGACGGCCTGTTCTGCAGCCTGTCCTGTTTCATGGTTGCCAGTCTGTTTCGCATTTAAATTTCTGTCGAGCGCACTTTAGAAACCACCGACGACAATTATCCCATTGCTCCAACACTCCATCGCTCCACGTTTTGTCAAAACGCGATCGGCTCGTTCAGTTTGCCGCATTGCACGCACCGCGAACGGTCCACGTCCGCGTCGTCGGTGTAAACGTAGCCGCAGTTTTTGCAGCGGAAGATGCGGTCCTCCGAGTGCGTCGGCCCGAAGCGGCGCCGGCGCATTTCGGAATAAATCCCGATGCCGCACAATGCGCCCAGTGCCAGCGCCACGTAAATGACGATGAGAGTGGCGGCACTCATGGCGCCTGGCGTTGTGAATCGGCGAATCGGCGCGGCGGCGGATCGCCGCAGCGATTTGACCTTTTAACGGCCTGGTTCATTCGTATTGGTCACCGGCACGGTGTGCCAGTTGAAAATCAGCCGGCCAACGGTCAGGCGCGGTCCCGGCGCAAAGCGCGCGGTTCGGGCGAGTTCGAGCGCGCGCTGGTCGGCGGCGTCATAATGGCTGGCGGCTTCCAGGGGATTGTCCGAGGGCAGCAATACGGCGGAAACCACCTTGCCCGCCGCGTCCACCAGCACCTGCACTTGGCTCGGCGCAATCACGTCGTTGTAAGACAGCGACGGGACATCGACCGGGTTGAGCCATGGCCGTTGCGCGATGTCGCCTTCGATGCGCAGCGTGGAGGTTTGCGCGAGCACGGGTTCTATCGGCGACACGGGCGCGCTGAGTTCGAGCGCCGGTCTCAACTGCAACTCAAAGCCTGCAAAACGGTTGGTCTGCATGAATTCGTTGAAAACTGCGGCCAGCTTTTCGCCGGACAAGGACAGCCAGCCGGGGGGTTCCGCCCAGCGAAACGAGGGTTGTTTCAAGACGGGCGCCGGCACGCGGATGGTGGACGCGAAATCCCGCAGGTGCGGCAGCGCAAAGAGCGTGGGATCGTTCAGGGCGATCAACTCGCCGGCATTGTCCGCAAGATGGAGCATTGGGACATTGGTCACTTTGCGCGGGACAATCGGTTTACGCGCGCCGAAGGCGAACAGCAACCCGACGTGTGCGGCAAAAATGAGGACCACCAGCGTCAGCCACCGGCTGCGCGTCCAGCGGATGTTTTCAGACGGCTCCGTCCCGGCCAGTCCGGCGGGTCGCGATTCGGCGGCCGCGGCGTTCATGGTTTGGCGGGGGCATTGACGACGCGCGGCAGGGTGGCCAGCAGGAGGTTCGTGATGCCAATGTCCGGCGCCTGCGCGAGCAGGACGAGTTGCACGAGTTGGTCGTAGGTCACGGCCTTGTCGGCATGGATGACCAGCGTGAGCGGTTGGGGGGATTTGCGGACGGCGGTCTTGAGGGCGGATTTTAATTTGTCCTCGGTGATCATTTGATTGGCAAAATAAAACCGGCCGCCGGCATCCACGGCAACGGCGATGGTGGGCTTGTCCGTGCCGGGCAGGTCGTCCGCCACCGGCAAGCGCAACGGCAGGCCGGCCGTGGGCAGCAGCGCGCCGAGCAGCAGAAAAACGAGCAGCAAAAACAAAACCGCCGCGAACGGCGCCATGTCAAACGAACCGCGCAGCAGCCGGGAATGGCGCGCAAATTTCATAACGGTTTGCCGTTGCTGTTTTCGGTGAGGATGTTGACAATTTCAGCGGCGGTGCGTTCCATGTCGAGGACGATCTTGTTGATGCGGCTGACAAGATAGTTGTAGCCGGCGTGGACGGGGATGGCCACGGCGATGCCCGCCGCCGCGCAGATCAGCGATTCCCAGACACCGTGGGAAAGCTGTTCCAGGTGCGCATACAAACCGGCTTCCTGCACCTGGCTGAAAATGTCCATGAAGCCGATGATGGTGCCCAGCAGGCCCAGCAGCGGCGCAATTTGCGCGATGGTCGCGAGCAGATTCAATTTCTCCTCGAGGCGCGGCACCTCGGTGAGGCCGGCTTCCTCGACCGCCTCGCGCACCCGCTCGCGGCCGCGGTCGCGGTTGAGGATGGCGGTTTTGACGATGCGCGCGACGGGGCTGGGCGTGGCATCGCAAATGGCAATGGCCTCGACGACGTTCTCGCGTTTGAGCACGGTGCGGACCCCGTTGAGGAATTCGGCGGAATTGATTTGGGCGCGATGGCAATAAAGCACGCGCTCGATGAAGGTGGCGAGGGCTATGGCTGCGGCGAGCATAATCAACCACATCACCGGGCCGCCATGGGTCAGCAGTATTGGCATGAAGTTTTTATAGGCGGTCAGGCGACGGGTGACAAGTGGCAAGTGACGGGTGACGGGAAAAGATTCACGCCTTACCCATCACGTTTTCGGCTTGCTTCCCGCCTACCGCCAACGAATGCTTCGCCCATGGAAAAACCCGACCAATTCCGCGAATTGTTCCGCATGCAAAA
>JBKQOA010000087.1:0-20105 GCA_052145735.1 Limisphaerales bacterium | reverse complement strand
ATTCACGTGGCGACGGCGGAACTTTGCGGCGGCGAAGAAATGTGCAGCAGCGACACGCGGGTGAACCAGGCCTCGGATTTTATCGGCATTGCGCTCGCGCCGTCGCCGAAAACGGATTAATATTTTTGAAAAATGCCAGACGAAAAGAAATCCAACCCATCGAATGATTTGCCGGTGACCAACACACCGTTGTTCGCCGCGGGGGAAAAAATCGCCAAGGTCAACGTCGCCGAGGAAATCAAGAATTCGTTTCTGGATTACTCGATGTCCGTGATCATCTCCCGCGCCCTGCCCGACGCGCGCGACGGCCTCAAGCCTTCACAGCGCCGCATTCTGCTGGCGATGCACGATCTCTCGCTGTTTCCCAATCGCCAGCACCGCAAATGCGCCAAAATCTGTGGCGACACCAGCGGCAACTACCATCCCCACGGCGAAGCGGTGATTTATCCGACGCTCGTCCACATGGCGCAGCCGTGGGCCATGCGCGAGCGGCTCGTGGACGGCCAGGGCAACTTCGGTTCCGTGGAAGGCGACCCGCCCGCCGCCATGCGTTACACCGAGGCGCGCATGACGCACCTCGGCGCCGCGCTGATGGAGGACATGGACCAGGAAACGGTGGACTTCGTCCCCAACTACGACGAGACGCGCACCGAGCCGACCGTCTTCCCCGCCGCGTTCCCCAATCTGCTCGTCAACGGCGGCACGGGCATCGCCGTCGGCATGGCGACCAACATCCCGCCGCACAACCTCGGTGAAATTGTTGACGGCATCTGCGCGCAGATTGACGATCCGGACATCAGCGTCAAGGGCCTGATGAAATTCATCAAAGGGCCGGATTTCCCGACCGGCTGCATGGTCTGCGGCCTGGAGGTCATCAAGGAATATTTCACCAGCGGGCGCGGCAGCGTCAAGGTTCGCGGCAAGGTCGGCGTCGAGCAGCTCAAGGGCGGACGCGAGCAAATCGTCATTACGGAAATCCCCTATAACGTCAATCGCGCGGTGCTCGTCGAGCGCGTCGCCGAACTGGTGAACGAAAAAACCCCGGGCTTCACGGACATCACCGCCATTCGCGACGAATCGGATGAGAGCACCCGCGTGGTCATCGAACTCAAGCGCGACGCGATTCCAAAGGTCGTCATCAACAATCTTTACAAGCAGACGGCCCTGGAAAGCAGCTTTGCCGTCAACATGCTGGCGATTGATCATGGCCGGCCCAAGACCCTGGGGCTGAAGGAACTCATCGGTTGCTACATCGAGCACCGGCGCGAAGTCATTTTGCGCCGCACCCGGTTCCAGTTGAAAAAGGCGGAGGAACGCGCGGAAATTCTTGAAGGCTATCTCTGCGCGCTGGCGAACCTCGACGAATTCATCCGCATCATCCGCGGCAGCAAAAACCGCGACGAAGCCCGCATCAAGCTGCTCGCGTTCGAGTGGACGCAAAAGCAGGTCGAGCGCTGGGGCATTTTGATCCGCAGCGAGGAACGTCTGACCAAAGGCCGCTACGCGCTGACCGAACGGCAGGTGGACGCGATCCTGGAACTGCGTTTGTACCAGTTGACCGGCCTGGAAATTGACAAGGTCGAAAGCGAATACAAGGAACTCCTCAAGCGCATCGAGGATTTGATGGACATCCTCGCCAAGGAAGCACGCGTGATGGCCATCATCAAGGCCGAATTAAAGGTCATCAAAGAGAAATACGCCACGCCGCGCCTCACCGATCTCGTGCCCGATGAAGGTGAAATCAACATCGAAGACCTCATTGCGAACGAAGGCGTCATCATCACGCTCACGCACAACGGCCTCATCAAGCGCACCAACGTCAGTTCGTATCGCGCCCAGCGCCGCGGCGGCAAGGGCGTCATCGGCATGACGACCCGGGAGGGCACGACCGACGAAGACAAGGATTTCATCGAGCATTTGTTCACCGCGAGCACTCACGATTACCTGATGTTCTTCACCAACACCGGCCGGGTCTATGTCGAACGCGTGCATGAAATCCCCGACATGGGCCGCGCCGCCAAGGGCCGCAGCATCGCCAACCTGCTCGAATTGAAGGCGGGGGAAACCATCGCCGCACTGATTCGCGTTCTGTCCAAGTCGAACGCCAACAAGGAAGACGTGACGTGGGAACAACCCGGATTTGTTTTCTTTGCGACCAGGCAGGGCACGGTCAAGAAGACCGAGCTCAAAGATTTCGCCAACGTCCGCAAAGGCGGCATCATCGCCATCGGCATCGACCCGGGGGATCATTTGATTGAGGTAAAGTTGACAACCGGCTCGAACGAGGTCGTGCTCATCACGCGTGACGGCATGAGCATCCGTTTCAACGAAGAAAACGCGCGGCCGATGGGCCGGCCCGCCGCCGGCGTGCGCGGCATCAATCTGTCGAAAGGCGACGAGGTTGTCGCGCTCGCCATTGTTGTGCCGGACGCCAAGCTGCTGGTCGCCGGCGAAAACGGCATCGGCAAGCGGACGGACTTCGAGGAATACCGCGTCCAGTCCCGCGGCGGCAAGGGCATCATCACCATGAAAACCACCGAAAAGACCGGCAGTGTAGTGGGCGCGTTGACTGTGCGTGATGCGGATGAAATCATGCTCATCACCGTCAAGGGCCAGATGGTGCGCACGTTCGTGAAGGACATCCGCGAGGCCGGTCGCAACACCCAGGGCGTCAAACTCATTGAGCTGGAACCCGGCGACAAGCTCCAGGCCATCGCGCCGGTCATCGGCGAGGACAAGGAAGATGTCGCGGGCGAAGACGAACCGGCAAAATAATTTTCAAACGCCGCTTGTCCGGCCGGGTTTTCGGGATAAACTGGGAGCGCCTGTTTTGTTTCCGGGGCTGTGTGTTGTCAGGTTTTCTGCTGCATTGAGTTCCTCGGTTTGGATTCGATTTGCCGTTTTACAGATGAAAAGTCGCAAACTTATTGCCTTTATGCTCGTTGCTCTGGCCGTGTCCGGCCGGGCCGGCGACACTAATCAGGTTGCGGTTGTTACAACCAATCAGGTTACCGCGAACTCAACCAATCAAACTGTCGCCGTCGCAACCAACATACCAGCGGCGGGCAGCAGCAATGCACCGGCCATCGCGATCGCGGCTGGCAATGCCGGCAACATCCCGCCAGCCGCCGCCGTTAAAACCAACAAACCGGCCTGGGAAAGCAGCCTTTCGGCGGGCTTCTCGCTCACCAGGGGAAACAGCGACACGCTGCTGACCACCGCGGCTTTTAAAACCCATACGAAAACCCCGGCCAACGAGTTCATGTTCGGCCTGGACGGCGCTTATGGTGAGAGTGATTCCGTTAAAAACAATGAAATGCTCCACGGCGTCAGCCAATACAACCACCTGTTTGGTGAACGCTTCTACGGCTACCTCAATGTGGAGGGTCTGCACGATGGCATCGCCGACCTGCAATATCGTTTCACAATCGGTCCCGGGGTCGGATATTATTTTGTCAAGGCAACCAATACCACGTTGGCCGTTGAACTCGGTCCCAGCCTGATCTTGCAACGACTCGGTGAGGTGGACACCACTTATGCGTCCTTGCGTCTGGCAGAGAGGTTTGAACACAAATTGAACAACGGCGCGCGGGTCTGGGAAAAGGCCGAGATCCTGCCCCAGGCAAACAAGCTTGAAAACTTTCTGGTCAACGCCGAAATCGGGGCCGAGGCGTTGTTCACCAAGACCTTCAGCCTCCGTATCACCGTGCAGGACAACTTCGTCAATCAACCCGCGCCCGGGCGCAAGGACAACGACGTGAAGCTCATCAGCGGCCTGGCTTACAAATTCTAGCGCTGGTTTCACGACGCCGGCGGATGGACATCCCCCGATGCTGTTACCGAGGCACCGGATCACGTTCCAACCTCCCTGATGCGTTTAAAACAGCGGTAAATGCCGATTGGAAATCGGCGTTCCAATTTCCCTGCGCCGGCCGGGGCCAGGGTCGGGCTGCGCTCCACGCGGATTCATCGGCGTGATTTGATTTGACAAAGGATTGGTCAGGACCAACTTTTCCTTGACTGCGGCCCTTTGGGCCAAAGGCACATTGGGAAATCGACCGTTTCATATGTCCAGACTCGTTGTCATTAGTGAGGGATTGGCCGGTTTAGCGCATGAACTGGGCACGCACTGGATCACGATTGGGCGGGGTGACAAGAATGCCTTACAAATCGTTGAAACGTCGATCTCCAGCCAGCATTGCGAAGTGTTGCTGCGCGGCAACGAACTGGTCGTTCGCGACCTTCGCTCCACCAATGGCACGTTCATCGGCGGCAAAACGATTTCCGAGGCCGTCCTGCAACCCGGGCAAATCCTGCGCCTGGGCCAGGTGGAGCTGCGTCTCGAAATTTCCGCGACGGCGCCGCCACCGCCACCTCCGGCAGTCGCGCCGGCCGCGGTCAATGTCCCCGGTCCCGCTCAAACAAAAAAAATCGGGCCCAAGGGTGAGACCTCGAAAACCTACCGGCTGCTTTTCGTGGATGACAGCATGGCCTTCCTCGAAATGGTCATCGACCTGTTTGGTTCCCAGGAGGACAAATCCTGGGAAATCCATACCGCCACCTCCCCGGACAAGGCGCTGGCCATCCTGCAACAAAAGCTGATTGACCTGGTGGTGCTGGACATCGGCATGCCGCTGCTGGATGGCATCCAGTTGCTTGGCCTCATCCACAAGCGATATCCCAACATCAAAAAAGTGGTCCTGACCGGTGAAACGGATGACAGCCACCGCGCCGCCTGTCTGGCCAACGGGGCGGAACTTTACCTCTTGAAACCAGGCGATGAGGAGGGTTGGCGGCTTATTTTCAACATGCTGACCAGTCTCCTGCGATGGGAGGACCGCGACGATTATTCCAGCACCTTGAGCGAGGCCGGATTGTACAATGTCATCCAGCTGGAATGCGTGGCCGGCAATTCCTCGGTCCTCGAAGTCCGGAACCAGCAAACCGCCGGCGAGATTTACATTGAAGGCGGCACCATTGTGCATGCCGCAGCCGGAAAACTGGTTGGCGAAAAGGCCTTTCATCTGCTGTTGTCCTTGACCGATGGTGAATTCCGCCTGATTCCATTTCAGGCGCCCCCGGAACGCACCGTGCAAAGCCCATGGGAATCCCTGCTCACGCAAGCCGTCCGTGTCCAGGAGAAGGAAAGTTATTCCGCCGACGATGATGACACCATTCTGATTACAAAAAAGCGGCCGGCGGCCAAAACCACTGCGCCAGCGTCGCCTCTGCCCGCAGCGGCCGGGAAACCAGCGGTTACGTCGCCGCCTTCGGCGCCACAGTCCACCCCCACACCCGAGGCAAAGGAACCGCTGCCAAAACCAACCCCGGCCGAATCGCCCCGACCCAATGCGTCCCGGACCGCGGCAGGCATGGATTTTATCACGCTGGAAGAAATGGTGAAGGCCGACACCACCTTGATTGCCAAGCCGGACAGCCAGGGGCGCTCGTCTGATAAGCCCAAGAAATAACCGCGGCGTACCCCTGCTTCACGGCGCCAGCCGCTCCAGCTTCCACGAATTGTCGGCCTGACGGGTGTAACAAAACCGGTCGTGCAACCGGTTTGGCCGGCCCTGCCAGAATTCGATGCGTTCCGGCTTCAACACATAGCCACCCCAGTCCGGCGGCAATGGCACGTCGCCGGGATATTTCACCGCCAGCTCGTTCCACTTCGTTTCGAGGGCCGCGCGGCCGGCCACCACGTCGCTTTGGTTCGATGCCCAAGCGGCCAGCCGACTGCCCCGCGGACGACTTTTGAAATACGCCTCCGATTCCGCCTGCGGCAATTGTGTGACCGTGCCCGCGACACAGACCTGCCGCTCCAGACCGGCCCAATAAAACGTCAGCGCCGCGTTGGGATTCTCCGCCAGCTCGCGCCCCTTGCGGCTGTCGTAGTTCGTAAAAAAAATAAAGCCGCGTTCGTCCACGCCCTTGAGCAACACCGTCCGGGTGGAAGGCCGGCCGGCCTGGTCCACCGTCGCCAGCGTCATGGCGTTCACGTCCGCCGGCGGATGGCCGAGGACGGCGTGCCACAGTTTGTAAAGGGCAATGCCGATTTTCCGCCAGCGGCCGCCCGCCGACGCCTGCGCAAACCACCGGCCGAATTGCGCCAGCGGATTAGCATCCAAATCAGCACGACGCAAACCGCCGAGCGAGTAATCCCGCCTGATGTCCGCCATTCCCATAGTCGCGCGAACCTTACTACGGGAGCGGAATTTCAGCGAATCAATTTTGACCGGTTCAATCCTGATGACTGCGGGGAATGAGCCGGCCGCGGCCGCTATTTTTCCCCGGGAGCGCTGGCGTCCCCCGCCGGCGAGTTTACAAGTCTATTGCCTGTGGCGAGCCCGCGGGACGCCGGCGCTCCCAGGGCTTGCCTTTGGTTTTCGCGCGAAAATTTCATCGACTTTTGGCCCGTTTCCTGGACCCTGAACGCACCATGTTTTCGCTCCAAATGCTCTTCGGAAAGGCCGACCGGTTTTATCAACTGCTGGAAGACGCGGCAACGGAAGCCCATGAAAGTGTCCGGCTGGTCATTGAGATGATCAAGGCGCCGGACGCCGCCAAAAACCTCGACGACCTCGCCCTCACCCGCCGCAAGGAAAAAAAGATCGGCGAGCAAATCACCGCCGAACTGGTGAAGACCTTTGTGACCGGGCTGGAACGCGAGGACATCGAGGCGTTGTCGCTGGCGCTGCGCAAAATTCCCAAGACGGTCGAAAAGCTGGCGGAACGCATCAACCTCGGCCACCAGCACATTGAGGGCGTGGATTTCACCCGGCAGATTGAAATCCTGGAACAATCCACCGACGTGGTGCTGGCCATGGTGAAACAACTGCGCGACATGCGGCATCTGGAAAAAATCCACGAACTGAACATCAAGCTGCAGTATCTCGAAAACGAGGCGGACAAGTTGATGTCGGACCTGCTCAAGGAACTTTACAGCGGGCGCTATGACGCCATCAAAGCCATGGTCATCCGCGATCTTTATGAATTGATGGAAAAGGCCATTGACCGGTGCCGCGATGCCGGCAACGTGGTCATGCACATCGTGCTCAAAAATTCCTGACCGCGCGCGATGGCCCTGATCTTCCTCGTCATCCTGGCGGCGCTGGTGTTTGAATACATCAACGGTTTTCACGACACGGCTAATTCCATCGCCACCGTCGTCGCCACCAAGGTGTTGACGCCGCGCCAGGCTGTCATGCTGGCGGCGGTCACCAACCTGGCGGGCGCCTTTATTGGCACGGCGGTCGCAAAAACCATCGCTTCGGGCCTCGTGGACGCCAAAATCGCCACGTCGGAAATCCTGGTTTGCGCACTGCTCGCCGCCATCGCGTGGAATCTGTTGACGTGGTGGTTCGGCCTGCCATCGAGTTCGTCACATGCGCTGATCGGCGGTTTATGCGGAGCATGTCTGGCCGCCGCGCACAATGACTGGAGGGTTTTGATCTGGTCGGTTCCGAACCATGAACATTGGTGGAAAGGCGCCGGGCTGCTTTGGAAGGTGATCGTGCCCATGATTTTATCGCCCATCTGCGGCTTGGTGTTCGGTTTTTTGATCATGGGACTGCTCTATTTTCTGCTGCGCAACTGGCGTCCGGCCACCGTCAACAAAACCTTCGGCAAACTGCAGCTCCTCAGTTCCGCCAGCATGGGTTTCGGGCACGGCATGAACGACGCCCAAAAAACCATGGGCATCATCGCGCTGGCGCTGCTGACCGGCACCAGCAGCGGCGTGTTTGATCAGCTTCCCGGCTGGCTGAATTTTTTGAAGACCGGCGAACCGGCGGCGGGACAACCGTTACACATTGCGGCTTGGATAAAAGTTCTCTGCGCCCTGACGATGTGCGCCGGCACGGCGGTGGGCGGCTGGCGCATCATCAAAACCCTCGGACACAAAATGGTCCGGCTTCATCCCGTGCATGGTTTTGCCGCCGAAACGACCGGCGCCACAATCCTCCTCGTCACCGCCATGCTTGGCATGCCCGTGTCCACCACCCACGCCGTTACCACCTCCATCATGGGCGTCGGCTGCGCGAAAGGATTTAACTATCTCAAGTTGGAAGTGGTTGAACGCATCATCTGGGCGTGGATCATGACGCTCCCGGCCAGCGGCGGTTTGGCTTGCGTGTTGGTCAAGCTCGCGCAAATCACCGGCTGGATTCATTGAAATCAGCGATTCGTCTCCCCGGAGCGCCGGTGTCCCGCCGGCTCGTTGAGTCAGCATCCATTGGGCCGCTGCGGTCGGGCTTCCGATGGGAAGCCAAATCGGCTTGTCACAGCGTTCTGGTTTGACCGCCGTCAACATCGAGAATGGTTCCCTGGCAATAGCTGGACCTGGCAGACGTCAGGAATGCCACCGCCGCGGCAATTTCCGCCGGGTCACCAAAACGCTTTACGCCCAGTTGTCCGGCCATCTGTGCGGCTGCCGCCTCGAAAGCAATACCATCCTCTTCCGCCAGCTTCCTGATGCGGATGTTTAATCGATCCGTGGCGATCGCGCCCGGGTTGATGGCGTTTACCCGCACGCCGTCTTTAATGCCGCGATCGGCCAGAGCTTTTGTCAGGTTGAGCAACGCGGCGTTGACTGAGCCGCCAATAGCAAAGTCCGCACTTCCGGTCCGGCCGCCGACGCCAACGATATTGACGATGGCGCCCTGGGATTTAACCAGATGTGGCCAGGCTGCCCGGGAACAGCGGACGGCACTGTAGAATTTAAGCGCGAATCCGTCCCGCCAATCTTCCTCCGTCAACTGGAGAAAGTCGCCGCGTTTTGTGGCCCCGGCATTGTTCACGAGAAGATCAATGCTTCCGAATTTCCCCACGGCGAACTCAACCAGCTTTTGAGGCGCATTTTCATCGCGCAAATCAGCAGCAAAGGTGACGACATCCACCTTGCAGGCTCGCGCCACTTCCTGAAGCGGTTCGCCGGACCTAGCCGCCAGCACCAGGCGCATGCCTTCCTGCGACAGCACCTCGGCGATGGATCGGCCAATTCCCCGACTCGCGCCGGTTACGACCGCAACCTTGTTTGTCAAATTCAGATTCATCTGGAACCGCGATCTCTACCAACGCCCGGCGGGTATCAGGCGGGCAAGCATGCACAAGAAACATTTCACAGCTTCAAAACCTTTCGGCGGAGGGCTTCGTCCGGCCGGCCGGCGAGACGGGCGATAATTTTTGTCGATAAAAATACCGGGCCGCCCAGCGTGGCGGCACCGAGCCAGACAGACGCGGCCTTTTCCGCCATCAACATGGCCGCCCGCACCGCCTCAGGCGTACGGCCCAGCGTGATGAGGCCGTGATTTTCCAGCAACACGACGCGCGGCGGGCGCCGGTGTTTCTTTATGAATTGATTGGTCCGTTCGCGAATGGCCCGCGCCAGGCGCAGACCCGGATCGGTGTAGGGAACAAAAACCGAGGCCACATCGCAGCAGACAACTTCGTCGGGGAAAATGCGCTTGGTGGCGAACTCGCTGGCGCGCCGAGAACACAGGATGCTGTTCACTGCGGGCGCGTGGGCATGGCCGACAAATTCCACCTCCGGCAGGGTCAAAAGCCAGGCATGGAACAGCGCTTCCACCGAGGGTTTTTTGGCGCCGGCCTCCACCCGGGCCGCCATCAAAGTCTGGTCCACCCGGTTGTCGGAGGTTTTCTTGTCATCCAGCAGCGCCAGCAAAACATCCGCGCGGCATTCCACGACGTCTGATTTTGTCAATGTGCCGAGGCTGCTGCCACTGGCCTTGACCAGAAAGGTCTTCCCGCTGAGCCGGGTGGAAGTGTTCCCTTCGCCCAGGATGGCCAGCGGATGAATCGGATTCGCCAAATCATGCGAAAGTTTCAACAACGCCCGAAGTTTTTCAGATCGCAGGTTCATAATTTGTATTCCTCAACGCAGAAAGGCCTCAATCAATCCACCATCCACGGTGATGATTTGTCCCGTGGTTTTGGAGAGACGTTGCGAAACGAGCAGGAAATAAGCTTCCGCCTGGTCCGCCGGCGTGATCGGCGCCTTGGTCAGGGTGCGGTCGGCGTAGAATTGCGCCAGCTTCTTCACCAGCGATTCGGTCGTCTCGTCGTCGCGGTAAGTAATGTTGTATTTGGCCAGCGAGCCGATGACGCGGTCGCGGGGGAACATCGCCGAACCCTGCACGACGGTGGCGGGCGCGACACCATTGACGCGCACCAGCGGCGCGAGTTCGATGGCAAGTTCGCGCACCAGATGGTTCGCCGCCGCCTTCGACGTGTCGTAGGCCACGGAACCCTTCTTGGCGACCACCGCATTGGCGGATGTCGTCAACACCAACTGGCCTTTCAGCCCCTGCTCTTTCCAAGTCTTGAATGCTTCATCGCCGACGAGATAGCCGCCGGTGACGTTGATGCCGAAGGTAAGCGCCCATTTTTCGTCGGGAATATGGCCCGTCGTGTCGCTCGGCACAAAAACGCCGGCTGTGACGCAGATGGAATCAAAACCGCCGTAGGCCAGCGCCACCTGGTCGAGCATTTCGCGGATGCTCGCGCGGTCGGTGACATCCGCTGCCAGACCAATGGCCGGACCGCAATTGGAAATGCCCGTCCCCGCGACGCCAATGCCCAGCCCGTATTTGTCCGTGATTTCCTTTGCCGTCACGGCGGCAGCATCAGCATTCAAATCAACGCAAACGATGTGCGCGCCTTCCCTGACCAGCCGATGCGCGGTTTCCCGGCCAATACCCGACCCGGCGCCGATGACCACCACGACCTGCCGGGCGAGTTCCTTTTCCGCCGGCATCCGCTTGAGCTTCGCCTCTTCGAGCAGCCAATACTCGATGTCGAACGCCTCCTGCTGCGGCAGCGCAACATATTTGTCAATCGCCTCCGCGCCGCGCATGACTTCGACGGCACAATTGTAAAATTCCGCCGTGACCCGCGACTCGGATTTGTCCTTGCCCCACGCAATCATACCCAGTCCGGGAATCAACACAACCGTCGGGTTCGGATCGCGCATCGCGGGCGAGTTGGCGTGTTTGCACTTTTCGTAATAGGCCTCGTAATCCTTGCGATACTGCGCCAGGCCGTCGGCCAGTTTCTGTTTCAATGCAGCGGCATCCTCGGTTTGCGGATTCCACGCGACGTACAGCGGTTTGATCTTCGTGCGCAGGAAATGATCGGGGCAGCTTGTACCCAGTCCGGCCAGGCGCGGCGCGTCGTGTGAATTCACAAAACGCAAAATCTTTTCGTCATCCTGGATGGTGGCGATGAAACGTTTTTGCTGCGAGACCTGGCCGCGCAACCACGGCAAAATCGCGGCAAAGATTTCATGGCGTTTTTCCGGCGCGAGCGTTTGATATTCTGCGCCACCGAACGCCTTTGCGTCGCCGCCTTTGGCCTGGTATTTGGCTTCAATGAACTGCGAGGCGCGCTCAATAAAATCCAGCGTGCGCAGATAACATTCCTTGTCATCATTCGCCCAGGAGATGAAGCCGTGCTGTCCCATCATGATGGCGGTGGCCTTGGGGTTCCTTTTGACGATGTCCTGCATCGCCAGGCCCAGCTCAAAGCCGGGGCGCATCCACTTCACGTATTCCATCTCGCCGCCGAAAATCTCCCGCGTGAGCTGCTCGCAATTGGCCGATGCCGCAATCGCAATGACCGCGTTCGGGTGCATGTGGTCCACGAACTTCGCCGGGATGAAACTGTGCAGCGGCGTGTCAATCGAGGACGCCCGCGGGTTCAGGTTGAACGTCGTGTGATTGTAAGCCGCGACCATGTCATCCTCAGCCTGCGATTTCAATCCCTTGTCCCTCCGTGCCGCGTAGGATTTTTGCAGGCCGAGCAATTTGGCCTGGTAGAGCGAGGAAAAATTGTCGCGCGTGCTGGTGCGCAGATCGCCGCCGGAACCCTTGACCCAAAGCACTTCAACGGATTCGCCCGTCAGCGGGTCGTTCTCGAAAATCTTGGATGAGGTGTTGCCGCCGCCGGTATTGGTGATGCGCTGGTCACTGCCAAGCTTGTTCGAACGATAAACAAGGCGATCCACCCCGGCAAGCTTGCCAGCCTCGGCATCGTTCCACAGATTCAAGACGTACTCAAAACGTTTGGTTTTCACAATCAATTCTTGATTTTTACGACTATGTAATCAGCCGATGATGCAAAATGATGTGCTCTATATCGAGCCTGTTTTTCGTCATCAATTGCCGACCCACGGTTCGGGTCAGGACAAAACGGTGGTCATCCGGCGCAATGCCTTCATTACTTTTTCCACGCTGATTGACTGCACCCCGGCAACTTCCTTCAAAATCACCAGTCGTTCGCCTTGGGGCCGCCAGATCTCCTCCAGTGTGTCCGCCCAGAGAACAATGCAGGGCAATCCCACCGCCGCGGCCAGATGCGTGATGCCGGAATCGTGGCCCACAAAGACTGCGCCGGATTGCATTCGTCGGGCCAGTTCCGCAAGCGGCAGGGCTTGGGCGATGGAATAGCGCGCCGACGGCAATGCGGCAGCCAGCCGTTTCAAGCGTCCACCTTCCGCTTCGCCGCCGACCAGCAGCAGGTTCCAATGGGTTGTCGCCATGATTTGCTGAATCAGCCCGGCCCACTTCGTCTCCGGCCAGTTTTTTGCTTCACTGCCGCTGCCGGGATGAAAAACGATGGCCGGGGCGCGCTGCCGCGCGTCCGGGCTGATCGGCAGGTCAGCCCGGACGGAAGGATTTTGAGGATTGAAGAAAAGACGCGGCACGGGGTCCGCGTCGAAGATTGCGAGTCGTTCGAGTGGTTTGAGAAAGACCCGCGTGGCGTGGATTTCCGCCGCTTCATCCGGGCGGTGCGGACCGGCAATAAACTGCCCGACGGGACAGCGGCACACATTGGCTTTGAATATCTCGTCCGGGTCGTACAGGTACGATATGACCAGGTCGAACTCGGAAAAGTAATCCATTAAATCCGGCTCGAGCGTGCCGGCGCGGGCGAAAAAGCCGGCCAGACCGCGCGCCTCAATCGGTTGCACCCGGTCCACCAGACCGCCCGCCACGGCAAGTTGGGCGATGTGGGGATACCCGAGCACCTCCAGGTGCGCCTGCGGAAACTGGCGTCGCAGGGCGGCTATCGCCGGCAGGGTGAGGATGAAATCGCCGATGGCTCCGCCGCGAATGACCAGGATTTTGGGTTTGCCGGCGCTCACATCGCGCGGAATGCCGTCAGGCCGAGGAGCATTACAAACACCGCGAACGCCAGGCGGATGCTGCTGCCGACGATGATGCGACTCTCGTTTGCCGTCGCCCAATTCAAAACGTCGCGCAGTTTCCAGGGCACCACCGTGAACCAGATGCCGGCGATGACGAGGAGATAAGCCCAGACTTGAATCACCAAAACCCACGCGCTCTGACCCAGATGCGGCCGCCCGGTGTCCACCATCAATTTCGCCAGCAACAACATGATGACGGCCAGGCCGCGCACGGCCAGAAAATCCTGGACATATATGCACGACAACACGCCCACCGCCGCGAACCCGATCATCATCGCCGGTTTGTAGGCCGAGAAATCCGCGATCGGCTCGATATTGACGTTCCAGATGAACCCCGCCGTGGCCAGCAGCATCAGCGCGATGCCGATGGGCAGGTTGCGCGGAAACTTGCGCGCGGCGGCGGCGAGCTGCGCCGGTTTGGTCAGGCCGTAAATCTGCGGCACACTCATCCCGGCCCCGAGCAAAATGGACAATAACGACAGCTTCATGATGAACAGTCTAACCACGAATGGACACAAAAGGACACGAAAAATTCAATCTGGACAACCCGCTGCACCCCCAATAGCGTGACAACCATGAGATCAAGCAGGTTGCCAGACCGGCTTTCAATTCGCCCGCCAAACCGCAAGGCCGTTGTCACCTCCATGTCGGTTTCGGCCCGTTTATGAAGGAGATGGAATTGCATTTTGAAGTTTCGGGCTCGGGCGACGTCCCGCTGGTTTGCATCCATGGCTGGGCCTGCAATGGCGATCAGTTCGTCGATTTAAGCCGCCATCTGGCAAAGGATTTCCGCATCTTTCGCCTGGACCTGCCGGGACACGGCCGCACACCGCTGGACGGCTTTTTGCCCGGGTTCGAGCTTTATGCCGGCATGATGGTGGACTTCATCTTGAAGCACAAACTGGAACGACCGGTGCTGCTCGGGCACAGCATGGGCGGCATGTTGTCGCTGATGGCCGCGGCCGCGGGCCGGCTCCAACCACGGGCCGTCATCAATCTCGACGGCAGTCTGCCGCCGACGGAGGAAACGCTGGCCGGCCAGAAGATGATCCATGGCTGGCTGGATGAACCCGATTTTCGCAGGCGGCTGGCCCTGTTGCTGCGTAAAGTCTTTTTCCTGCCATCCGAGCACGATCCCCGCTGCGAAGCCATCCTTCAAACCATGTGTTCCGCGCCGGAGCCGGTGCTGCGCTTTCTCCCGGAACAGATTGGCGGGCTGCATCCGGACCGCATCCTGCCAAAGGTGACCGCCCCGGTTTTATATGTCGGGTGCGCCGTTCCCCTGTTCGATTCCCAAAAAGCCGCGGCCGTGATTCCTCATCTCCGGCTCGAACAGATTCCCGACGCCGGCCACTTTCTTCACATCTATGCCGCGGACCGGTTGGCGGCGATACTCAAGAGCTTTTTGGGCCCGGTGATGCTTCGTTGAAGCTGGCGCGGACCACACGTTCGCGGCTACAGGTTCACAATCGCCGGGTCGCCGTAAAGCGTGAAGGAGCCCGCGCGGGTGATTTTCACCTCCAGGAGCCGGCCGCGATGCCGGTCCGAACCTTCGAACACGACGATTTTATTGCAGCGCGTGCGGCCGGTCATCCGGACCGGATTCTTTTTGCTCGGTCCTTCCACCAGAATTTGCACCCGTTGCCCGACAAAGGAATCATATTTGCGTTTGCCGATTTCGTTGACCGTTTCGAGCAAACGCTGGTTGCGTTCCTCGCGGATTTTTTGCGGCACCTGCCCGGGCATGGCGGCAGCCGGCGTGTCGCGGCGCGGCGAATATTTGAAGATGTAGGCGTTGTCGAACCGGACTTCGCGCGCCAGTGCCAGCGTTTGCTCGAAGTCGTCCCCGGTTTCGCCCGGAAAACCTACAATGATGTCCGTCGTGATGCCGATGTCCGGCCGGACCTGGCGCAATTTTTCGACGAGGTCGAGGAAGCGTCTGCGCGTGTAGCCGCGGTGCATCAATTTCAGGACGCGGTCGCTGCCGCTTTGGACGGGCAGGTGTGCGCTCTCGACCAGTTTGGGCAGCCGTGCGTAGGCCTCGATCAAATCCCCGCCATAGCCCTTCGGATGCGGCGCGGTGAACCGGATGCGTTCCAGCCCCTCGACTTCATGAACGGCGTCGAGGAGCTGAACAAACGGAGATCTCTGCAAGGTAGGGCGCGTCACTCCGTGCGCGCCGCTGTCGTTTGGTGGGGCGAGGCTACCGGCGAGCCGGCTCGCGGGGACGCTCGCCCCACCATCGGCGGGCAAGGGACTGCCCGCCCTACCAAAGTTGGCGCGTTTGCCATAACTCGTCACTATCTGGCCGAGCAGGGTGATTTCCTTTACGCCTTGCGCCACCAGCTGGCGGCACTCGGCCACGATGTCGGGAATGGTGCGGCTGCGTTCCTCGCCGCGCGTGTAGGGCACGATGCAAAAGGTGCAATACTGGTTGCAGCCCTGCATGATGCTGACAAACGCGGTGACGGATTTCTGCGCATTGCCATTGAGCAAATGCTCGCGAATGGTGGCTTCACTCCCCTGCTCCAATGCGACGTCCACGATCTTTTTCCGGCGACCCGCCAGGATTTCGTCGAGGTAATCCGCCGCATGATGAAATTTCTGGGTGCCGAGGACGAGGTCCACGTCCGGCAGTTTATCGATCAATTCCTGTCCACGGCTTTGCGCCATGCAACCCATGAAACCGAGCACGACGTCCGGACGGTTCTTGCGCACATCCGCGGCAATATTCTGCATCTTGCCGATGGCTTTTTGTTCCGCGAAATCGCGCACGCTGCAGGTATTGAGCAGGATCACGTCCGCTTCGGCTTCGGACGGCGCCAGCGTGTAACCCTTGGCCACGAGCTGGGCGCCCACAGCCTCGCTGTCGCGCTCGTTCATCTGGCAGCCATAGGTTTTGATGAAAACACCCGGCATAATCTTTCAGATAAGCAGGATACTTTGGGGCGAAGAAATTGGAAAGCGGAATCCGCCCGGCCTGGCGCAACCGACTTGCGGCGGCGGGCCGACCTTGTATCTTAGTCCGAGGCGGTGGATGGATCCGGCCTGTGTTGGCAACGCGAACCGGACCGCACTATGGAATTTGAACCATTGAATGTTTTGCTCGTCGGCAACGACAGGCGTTTTATGCAGGGCATCGCGGCGATGCTGCGCGGAGGCAGTGACCCGGCCAAAGTCGCCACGGCGCCCACCCTGGAAGCCGGGCTGACGGAATTGGCGGCCAACCCCCTCAACGCGGTTCTGCTGGAGCTTCCCTCCGCCAATACCGCCGGCCTGTTCCTGGTCACGCAACTCACCACCAAATTCCCGCGGGTGGCGGTCGTGGTGGCCGGTCCGGACAACAACGAGGCTTTCGCCGTGGAGATCATCCGGACGGGCGCACAGGACTACCTGACCCGGGATGAAATCAAGCCCGGCGCGCTGCAACACGTCCTGCGATGCGCGATTGAGCGCCACCGCGAACGGGTGGCCATGATTGACGAGCGGGACAATTACTACGGCGTTTTCGACCACCTGGTGGAAGGGGTTTTTCGCACGACGCCGGACGGGCGTTATCTGCTGGCGAACCTGGCCCTGGCGCGCATTTACGGCTACGCCTCGCCGGTGGAATTGATGGCGAGCATCAAGGACATCGCGCGCCGGCTTTACGTCGAGCCGGGGCGGCGCGAGGAATTCGTCCGGTTGATGCAGGAACACGACACGCTCAGCGGTTTCGAGTCCAAAATTTACCGCAAGGACGGGACGATCATCTGGATCTCGGAAAATTGCCGGGCGGTGCGCGACCCGCAGGGGAAACTGCTCTACTACGAAGGCACGGTCGAGGACATCACGCAACGGCGGCAAATGGAGCAGGAGCTGCGGAACTCGGAGTCCCTTTACCATTCGCTGGTGGAAACGATGCCGCAAAACGTTTTCCGGAAGGACCTGCTGGGGCGGTTCACCTTTGCCAACCAGCAGTATTGCCGGCATTACCACTGCCAGCTGGAGGACATCCTGGGCAAAACGGATTTTGACTTCTTCCCGCAGGAGCTGGCGGAAAAATATCAGCGGGACGACCGTCGGGTGATGCAGACCGGCCAGACCTACGAAATCACCGAGGAACACCAGCCCCTGGGACAGCCCGAGACCATCGTCCGGGTGGTCAAGACACCCCTTTACGGAACGGCCGGCAACATCATCGGCTTGCAGGGCATCTTCTGGGACATCACGGAGCAACAGCTCGCCCAGGAACGGATCCGCCAGGCCAACGCCGAACTGGCCCGCAGCCGGCAGGACCTGCGCGTCAAAAATGCCATCATGGAGGAAAACCTCCGCATGGCGCGCGAAATCCAGCTTACCATGTTGCCGCAGCAGTACCCGGCGTTTCCACCCGGCGTTTCGCCGGAACAAAGCGCGTTCCAATTTGTCCACCGTTATCACGCTGCGGAAATGGTCAGCGGCGATTTTTTCAGCATCTCCGCCCTGTCGGACACGGAAGCCGCCGTTTTCATTTGCGACGTGGCCGGCCACGGCACCCGGGCCGCGCTCGTCACCGCCATGATCCGCGCGCTGGCCGAGGAACTGAAGCCGCTGGCGCGCGAGCCGGGCAATTTCCTGCGCAAACTCAATGCCGATTTGTGCAACATCCTCAAAAGCACCGGCTCACCGATGCTGACCACGGCGTTTTATCTCGTGGCCGACTGGCAGACCGGCAAGATGCGTTATGCCAACGCCGGACACCCCAAGCCGCTGCTCCTGCATCGTTCCACGGGCAGGATCGATCTGCTCACCAATGTTTCCACCCGCAGCGAGCCGGCGCTGGGCTTGTTCGACAACCCGGTGTATCAAACCAGTGAAATCACCATCGCCCCCGGCGATTTCGTGATGCTGTTCACCGACGGCCTGTACGAGGTGCAGGGACGCAACGAGGAATTGTATTCGCAGGAACGGCTGATGCTGGACGTCCAAAGCCTGCTGCCCATGCCCGCCGGGCAGATGTTCGACAAACTCATCGAAGTCATCCGCGCCTTCGCTGTCAGCGGGGAATTCGACGATGACGTCTGCCTCGTCGGCATGGAATTTACCGGAACGCCGGCCCTGAAAAGCTGACGCGCACCACCGCGAACCGGCTATTCCGCCAGGATTTTTATCACCCGCGATTTCTCGGAGCGCTTGCGCCGGGTTTCGTCGAGGATTTTTTTGCGGAGCCGCAGATTTTTCGGGGTCGCTTCCACGTATTCATCGGAGCCGATGTATTCCAGCGCGCGTTCGAGCGACAGTTTGAGCGGCGGATTAAGCTGGATGCCCTTGCCGTCGCCCTGGGAGCGCATGTTGGTCAGTTTTTTCGCCTTGCAGGGGTTCACCGGGATGTCGTTCTCCCGCGCGTTTTCACCCACGATCATGCCGGCGTAAATGGCTTCGCCCGGCTCCACCATCAGGCGGCCGCGTTCCTGGATCATGTTCAGGGCATAGGACATCGCCTCGCCGCTTTCCATGCTGACGAGCGAGCCGTTCTTGCGCGCGGCGATTTCCCCGCGGTCGGGGCCGTATTCGTGGAACAGGTGGCTCATCACGCCCAGCCCGCGCGTCTGGTTCACCAGGTCGGTCTCAAACCCGATCAGGCCGCGCATGGGAACCAGCGCCTCGATGGTCACCTGGTCGCCGTGATGGTTCATGCTGGTGATTTCCGCCTTGCGCCCGGAAAGATTTTCCATGATGGCGCCCATGAATTCCTGCGGGATTTCGAGGAACAACTTTTCAATCGGCTCCAGCATGTTGCCGCTGGCGTCCTTTTTGTAGAGCACTTCGGGGCGTGAAACCAAAACCTCGTAGCCTTCGCGCCGCATCTGCTCGACCAGGATGGCGATCTGCATTTCGCCGCGGCCCTCGACTTCAAATA
Source organism: Limisphaerales bacterium (assembly GCA_052145735.1). GTDB lineage: Bacteria > Verrucomicrobiota > Verrucomicrobiia > Limisphaerales > UBA11358 > UBA11358. The sequence goes on along the minus strand of JBKQOA010000087.1, from coordinate 999 downwards.
TTTTGGGATCGGCGGTCTGTTTGATGCGCAACGCGACGTTCGTGCGGATTTCCTTTTGCAACCGTTCCCAGATGTGGCGGGCGGTGACGAGTTTGCCGTCCTGGCCGGCCAGCGGGCCGTCGTTCACGGCGAATTCCATCTGGATGGTCGGCGGGTCAATCGGAATGTAAGGCAGCGCCCCGCGTTCCGGCTTGTCCGCGATGGTTTCGCCGATGAACACCTCCTCGAAACCGGTGATGCCGACGATGTCGCCCGCGTGCGCCTCCTGCACTTCGATGCGTTTCAGGCCCTCGAAATGGTAAATCATGGTGACCTTGCCCTGGGTGATCTTGCCGTGGCCGTGCAGGCAGCAGGCCGGCTCGCCGGCCTTGACCTTGCCGGCCAGGATTTTTCCAAAGGCGATGCGGCCGAGGTAATCGCTGTAATCGAGGTTGGCGACGAGGACCTGGAAACCGTCCCCCGCCTTGGCGCGCGGCGGGGGGATGTATTTGATGATGGCGTCGAAGAGCGGCTCCATCGTGCCGGTGACGTGTTCAAGTTCCGTCTTGGCATAGCCGCCTTTGGCCGAGCAATAAATGAACGGGAAATCCAGTTGCTCGTCGGTGGCATTGAGCGAGATGAACAGTTCGAAGACCTGGTCGAGCACCTTTTTGGGATTCGCATTCTCCCGGTCAATCTTGTTGATGACCACGATCGGCTTGGCGCCGGCCTCGAGCGCCTTGCGGAGGACGAACCGCGTCTGCGCCTGCGGGCCTTCGGCGGCGTCCACCACCAGCAGCACGCCGTCAATCATGTTCATGATGCGTTCGACCTCGCCGCCGAAATCTGCGTGGCCGGGCGTGTCCACGATGTTGATATGGTAATCCTTGTATTTGAACGCGGCGTTCTTGGCGCGGATGGTGATGCCCTTCTCCTTTTCAAGGTCCATGGAATCCATCAGGCGTTCTTCCGAAGTTTCATGCTGATTGGCGCGGAACGTGCCCGACTGCTTGAGCAGGC
>JBKQOA010000086.1:0-2965 GCA_052145735.1 Limisphaerales bacterium | reverse complement strand
ATAAAAAACAAAATCATATTAAAACCTTGAGCCAACCGCCGGTCCATTGCCGGGACCGGCGCTCTCTTGAGCGCTATTGTTACTCCGTTTGAAAATCCGTTTGGGATCCTTCCTTGCAACTTTGCATCTTGGCGTCTTTGCGTTAATTCCCCGTTTTGGGATTCCCCGTTTTGGGATTTGCCAGTGCCGCCAATTTCAGGGATATTGTCCGCCGTTTTTCACGGGCCATTTATGAAATCCCAGGTTGAAATCTATGACACGACCCTGCGTGACGGTTCGCAGGGCGAAGGCATCAATTTCTCGGTCGCGGACAAACTCCGCATCGCCGAGAGGCTCGACGCGTTCGGGGTGCATTACATCGAGGGTGGCTGGCCCGGCTCGAACCCCAAGGACATGGAGTTTTTCGCCCAGGCGAGGCGGCGCAAGTGGAAGAACGCCCGGATCGCCGCGTTCAGCATGACCCGCCGCAAGGACGTGGCCGTCGAGCAGGACGAACTGATGCGGCAGATCCTCGACGCGAAAACGCCGGTCGTCACCATCGTCGGCAAGACGTGGCTGTTGCACGTCACCGAGGTGTTGCGCGCCAGGCCGGACGAAAACCTGGCGATGATCAGCGACACCATCCGTTTTTTGAAGGACCATGGCAAAGCGGTCGTCTACGACGCCGAACACAGCTTTGACGGTTTCAAGGACGAACCGGAATACGCGCTGGCGACGTGGCAGGCGGCGGAAAAGGCCGGCGCGGAATGCATCGTGCTGTGCGACACCAACGGCGGCTGTCTGCCGGAGGAAATCGCGCGCATCACGGCGTTTGCCAAAAGCAAACTCACCGCGCGCCTCGGCATCCACACGCACAACGACTGCGGCGTGGGCGTGGCCAACGCCCTGGCCGGCATTGAAGCCGGCGCCACGCAGGTGCAGGGCACCATCAACGGTTACGGCGAACGCACCGGCAATTGCAACCTGACCAGCGTCATCCCGCTGGTGCATTTCAAATTGAAAAAGACCGGCGTGCCCGCGAACTCGCTGGCCAAGCTCAAGGAACTTTCCGAGTTTGTGGACGAGATGGCCAACGTCCGGCACGACCCGCGCCAGCCGTGGGTGGGACAGACGGCATTCGCGCACAAGGGCGGCATGCACGCGCACGCGATTGACCGCGTGGCGCGCAGCTACGAGCACATCCAGCCGGAGGCTGTCGGGAACTATCGCCGCGTGCTCATCAGCGACATGTCCGGCCGCTCGAACATTTTGATGAAGGGCACGGAGCTCGGGTTCAAGCTCAAACCGGAAATGCCGGAAGTAAAAGCCATCACGCAACGCGTCAAGGAACTGGAAAACCAGGGGTACGAATTCGAGGCCGCCGAGGGTTCGCTCGCCCTGCTCATCGGCAAGACGCTCAAACATCGCGACCCGCTGTTTCACGTGGACGCCTATCACGTTTCCATGCGCCGCGACGCGAAGGAATCCGTCTGCGAAGCCACGGTCAAGGTTCGCGTTGGCAACAAGGAGGCACAGACGGTGGCCGAGGGCGACGGCCCGGTGAATGCGCTCGACGGTGCGTTGCGCTCGGCGCTGGTGAAGTTTTATCCTCAGCTTAAAAAGGTGGCGCTCACCGATTACAAGGTGCGCATCCTCGATAGCGACACCGGCACCGCCGCCAAGACGCGCGTGCTCATCGAGTCCACCGACGGCAGGCGCGAATGGGGTACCGTAGGCGTGAGTGAAAACATCATCGAAGCCAGCCTTCAGGCCTTGGTGGACAGCATGGAATTCGCGCTGTTGAAGAAGTGAACATCGAACATTCAACATTCAACTCCCAACATCGAATTTCGGCCGTTGGGCGTTCGATGTTGAATGTTGAGCGTTGAATGTTTTCCCTGTGATTTATGTCCGAGATTTCCAAGGCCTATGAACCGCAGTCCGTCGAGGACAAGTGGTATGACTTCTGGCTGAAGCAGAACTGCTTCACCGCCGACCCCGCGCGCGTGTCGCCCAAACGCCCGGCCTATTCCATCGTCATCCCGCCGCCGAACGTCACCGGCGTGCTCACCATGGGCCACGTCCTCAACAACACCATCCAGGACATCCTCGCCCGCAAGGCGCGCATGGACGGCAAGGAAGTCCTCTGGCTGCCCGGCACCGACCATGCCGGCATCGCCACCCAGACGGTGGTGGAAAAAACGCTGAAGAAATCCGGCGAAATCAGGCATCGCGACGATCTCGGCCGCGAAAAATTCCTCGAACGCGTCTGGGCCTGGAAGGAAAAGCACGGCGGCATCATCATCCAGCAGCTCAAGAAGCTCGGCGCGTCGTGCGACTGGACGCGCGAGCGATTCACGATGGACCCGGAATATTCGCGCTGCGTGCAGAAGGTGTTCGTAGAACTTTACAAAAAGGGTCTCATCTACCGCGGCAAACGCATGGTGAACTGGTGCCCGGCCACGCTCACCGCACTCTCCGACGAGGAAGTCATCATGAAGGAGCAGAAAGGCTCGCTCTATTACTTCAAGGTCGAAATTGCCGAAGCGCCGGGGACTTTTCTGACCATCGCTACGACTCGTCCGGAGACGATCCCCGGCGATACTGCCGTGGCCGTGAATTCGAAGGACCCGCGCTACGCGAAATACATCGGCAAACACATCGTGCGTCCGCTGCCCTCCGAATTTCCGCGCGAACAAAAGCTGATTCCCATCATCGGCGACGAGCACGTGGATTTCGAGTTCGGCACCGGCGTGCTCAAGGTGACGCCCGCGCACGACAAGGCGGACTTTGAAATCGGCCAGCGACACAAGCTGGCGGAGTTTGACATCATGCATCCCAACGGCCACATGAACGCCCTTGCGGGAGAGCCACTGAACGGTCTGGACCGTTTCAAGGCGCGCAAAGTCGCGACGGAAAAGCTCGCCGAGATTGGCGCGCTGGAAAAGGAAGAACCTTACACGAACAACGTCGGTTTCAGCGAACG
>JBKQOA010000085.1:0-7318 GCA_052145735.1 Limisphaerales bacterium | reverse complement strand
CAGGCGAGGGACTGCGGCCCTCTCCCCTCCCTTTGGAAGCGGAGAGGGAGAATGCGCTGCGAGATTTCAGTAATTCATTCAACAACAGGTTTTCCTTCACGTCCGCCGGCGCGTTGCCTTCAAACACAAACGGTCCCGGATACTGACTGGCCTTCCGGTCGGCGCGTTCGCGGATGGTCGCGAGAAAGCGGTCGCGCACTTCTTCCGGCAGCCAGACCGTCTGGAACGGGCTGTTGCCTTCGATGGAACCGGCGGCATCGTTGTAGATGCCTTCGCCGGGGCGCGAGAGCAGGCGCGGCGCCGGGTTGTCCTGGTCCATGATCAGATAAGCATCCGCCTCGTTGCACATGAGCGCGATGCGGATGACCATCTGGCCGATGGTGGCGCGAGCCAATGTGTAGGCGCCGCCGAGCGTTTGTGACCCGAGCAGCACGTGGATGCCGAAGGCGCGGCCCTGCCGGACGATGCGATCAAGCAGGACGGCAGCGGATTGCGAGACGCGATCTTCCTCCACGAAAAATTCCTGGAATTCGTCAATGATCAAGAGTGATCGCGGCATCGGCTCAATGCCGCCGGCGCGTTTGTAGCCGGTGACGTCCTGCACGCCCAGTTTGCGGAACAGGTCGCCGCGCCGGCGCAGTTCCTCGTCCACACGCTGGAGCACGCTCAAGCCGAACTCACGGTCGCTTTCGATGGCCACCACCTTTGCGTGCGGGAGCCGGCGGTTGCCGTAGCACTTGAATTCCACGCCTTTTTTGAAGTCCACGAGGTAGAACTCGACCTGTTCCGGGCTGCACCAGAGGGCGAGGTTGGTGATGATGACATGGAACAGGGTGGACTTGCCGGAGCCGGTCTTGCCGGCCACCAGCGCATGCTGACGGGTGCCCTTGCCGATTTCGAGGCGTTGCAGCTTGGTCGCGCCGGAACGGCCGATGGGCACGGTCAGTTCCTCGGTCGTTTCCTCGGTCCACAGCTTGTCCGGCGGCGGTGCGACCTGCTCGAACGGCACCTCGACGCGGTTGGAATCCCGTCCGCTTTCGCCCACGCGATGCAGGAAAGCCGTGACGAATTCCGGCGACGGCGGGGTGTCGAGCGCCAGGCGGGTGCCGGAGGGTTGATGGTTTTCCAGCCGGTAACCGGTTTCGGTGCGGGCGAGGCAGATGCTGTTTTTGCGGAGTTCATCGGCCACGAAACCCTGGGGCAGGGCATGGCGCCGGTCCCAATGAATGAGCGTGAACACGCCGCAACGCGCGCCGCTGGTGGCGATGTTGATGAGCCGCCGGGCGGCGGTCTCGCTGAAGTTCACCGGGAAATCGGCGATGATGAGCAGGTGATATTTTTCCGCGATGGTGCCGGCCTGGGCATTGTATTCCGCGATGGTTTCGTACTCGTTGCGGAGATACATCTGGATGACCTTTTCCATGTGCTCGTTCAGCTCGGCGAGTTTCTCCTCGAGCTGGCCGGATTGGGTCCAGATGCGGCTGTTGATGTGGCTCTCCTCGTAATCGGCCAGGTGCATGAGGCCGGCGAAATTCTGGCCGAGGCCGACGGGATCAAAGATGGTGAAGCTGAGCTTGCCGGGCGGATGGGCCGAAAGCAGGCGGAAAATGATGTTGTTGATGGCGGCAATCGCCTCCTCGCCGCCCAGTTTGGCTGATTCCAAAAGAATGGAACCCTGGCCGGGATACTTGAGCAGAAGCGGCACGGAAAAACCAGCCGGGAAGGGCAGGGCCAGGCGTTTGTCTTTCGGCAGGGCGTCGGCAAATTTTGCGACGTCCACGTCCAGGCACCCGAATTTTGCCACGTTTTTGAAATCCGGCGGTGGCGTCCATTGTTTCCATGCCGGCGACTGCCAGTCGGGAAACAGTTCCGCTGCGGCGGCGTTGGCGGCGGTGATGGCTTCCTGGATGGGCTGGATGCTGTTTTTCCATTCCATTTCCAAGGCCTGCCAGCGGGTCTGCTGCTCGGCTTCCAATCGCACCATTTTCTCCACATGCACCCCGGCCAGCTCTTTGGCCCTGACATCGCCCGCCTGCAGCAGGCGCGCGACGTTGTCCGCGTGTTTGCCTTCGATCTGCTTGAGTTTGGCGCGGTGGCTGAGCTCATGTCTCAGCATGACGCGCGCCCCCTTTTCATCGACCTTCTGGGCGCGCGCGCCGCGCGTGTCCAGGGCCGCCCTGACGGTCTGTTTCCATTCCTGGTTGAGTTCGCGATTGCGGCTTTCAAATTCCTTTTGGATCCCTTCCTGTTCCTGCTGGTGCCGCAGTCCGGCCTGTTCGAGGGAGCCATCGTGCAACCGGCGCGCCCGGGCCAGATGACTGGCAATCACGCCGGCGGCCGGCGCGCTTTGGCGTTTGCCCAGTTGATGAATCACCAGCAGGACCACCCAAACCATTGTCAGCGCCACGCCCGTCTTCCAACAGGAACCGGAACCGTGTCCCGGTTGATGGAGCAGGGGAACCGCGACGCCAAAGGCCAGCAGCAGCAGAATCGTCAGCAGCCACATCGGCAGAAACTTGAACAGGCGCGGCAACAGGATTTTTTCGAAGCGGTCCAGCTCGGCGCGCGTTTTGGTTTCCAGTTGCTGGAACTCTTCGAACAAGCGGTTCTCATCCGCGGGCAGGCTGGTTTCCGGCCAGGACCGTTTCGGGGACAGCAGCCGGCGGAAGGCGCCGTAACCGCGAAAGGCGCGCCGCGCCGACTGTTCCAGGGGGGCGAAAACGGCTTGGCTTTCGGCCAGCTTGATTTCGAAATTCTCCAGGGTGGCGGCGGCATTGACCAGGTTGGCATCCCGGTGTCGTTCCAACTCCATGGCGTTCCTCTGCAGCTGGTGCTGTCGGCGTCCCTGCCGGTCGGTTCCTTCCATGACCTGCCGGCTGGTGGTGAGAAGGGCCTGGCTGATGCGGGCCTTGCGCGTTTCAAATTTGTCCTGGCAATTTTTCTTTTCGGTTTCGAAGACCGTTTCCGCACCGGCGATGCGTTCGGCCAGTTCGGCGGATTGTTTCTCGACAGCCGCTTCGTGGGTCTTGTTTTCGGCGGTGATGCGGGTGCGGAGTTCGCCGCCGAGTTTTTCCTCCCGGGCGGCAAAATCCTGGAGAACACCTTTGAGCCGGCCCAAAAGCGCGAGCATTTCATTGACTCCGAGATGCCTATTCACAGTCGTGCCTGACTTTGTTCAAAAGTTCATCCAGTTTTTCCATCACCGTGACGGTCTTGTCCACGTGCGCGAACAGTTCGGACATGTAACGCTGTTCGAATTCCTGCGCCTTGGCGTCACGCCAGTGATTTTTGGTCTCCTCCCAGCGCTTGGAAAGCTCTTTTGTGATGGCGACCAGCCGGTTTTTGCTTCCGCCCAGGCTCATGGCTGCGTTTCCCCTTCACCGGCCGGTTTTTTTTCCGTCTGCGCCGCCGCCGCGGTCCCGGGTGTGGCCACGCCGGCATACGCTTCCAGGGCTTTCACCACCTGTTCCAAGTAGGCGATCGCGCGCTTCATGTCAGTGGTCAAAAATCCGTGGAACTGGGTCACCTGTTTGACCAGCGGGTCGGTGCGGTTTTCCAGATCCCGGTCCCATTTTTTCAGGACCCCCATTTTGGCCTCGGCTTCGCGGTTGGAGCGTTCCGCCCGTTGCACGGCCATGAGGCACAAGGCCGTGGATTCATGGAACTTTGAAAGCTGGGCGCTGAACAATTCCGCCCGCGCCTCCTCCAGTTTCCGGTACCGGACGCGGGCTTCCTGTTCCCAGACCCGGCGTTGATCGTTTTGCACCCAGAGCCGGGTGCGCAGGACGTCGTCGCTGGCCTCCTCCAGAACGGCGCGCGCCTTGGCCAGGTACACAATCAGGTCGGCCCGGAAGGAATCCACGGCTTCGAAGGAGGTGACTTGGGCGCGTTCGGCCATGGTCAGAAGAAACGGATTGATGGATTGATGGATTGATGGATTGATGATCCAAGCGGCCTGACATGCCAACAATCCAACAATCCAACAATCCAATAATCCAATGCTTCAAGGGTTTTCATGGGCAACGTTTGTTGTCGGCGGTCAGCGTTGGTGGAGATATTCCTCGATGCGCTGGGCTTTCCGCAACAGGTAAGGCGTGTGTTCCTTGGACAGCTCGACAAATTTTTTGAGCGCCTTCATCGCCGTCCGGAATTCCTCGGCGAACTTCTCGTGTTCCTGGTCCTGCCAGGTGTCGCCGAGCGACGTGAACCGGGCCTGGAGCAGCACCAGCCGGTTTTCGAGGTCGGTGTTGAACCGGTTCAGTTCGTCGGCAAATCGCCGCACCTTTTCCGGGTCCATGATTGCCTGTGCCATAAGTAACCTTTTGTTGGGCTTTGGAGCGGTCCGCCAGTGACGGCAACCCGCTGAACAGAATTTATCATAAGTGCGCCCCGCCGCCGAGTCATTTGTAAACGCGGACCTCCGGACAGTGACAATATTCAATCCACGCTGTGGCCCTGTTCCCGGAAACGCTGGAGCTTGTAAATCAACGCGCGGCGGCTGATGCCCAGCGCCCTGGCGGTTTCCGTGCGGTTGGAGTCATGCTGCTTCAACGCCGTCAGGATGGCCTGGCGCTCGATTTCCTCCAGTTGCTGGGCGTCGCCGGCGGGCGCGGCGGCCGGCAAGCCCGCGGCCTCGCGCACCCGCGCGGGCAGATGTTCCGGCAGGATCAGTTCGCTGCGGGACAGCAGCACCGCCCGCTCCATCGCGTTGCGCAACTCGCGCACGTTGCCCGGCCACGGATACCGTTCCAGGCAGGCGGAAACCGTGTCCGAAAACCGCGCGCGGCCCTTCGTCAGCTCCTCGATGAACCGGCCGGCCAGCGGCAGAATGTCCTCGCGCCGTTCGCGCAGCGGTGGAATGTTCAACTCCACCACGTTCAGGCGGTAAAACAAATCCTCGCGAAACCGCCCGGCCTTGACTTCATCGTCGAGGACGCGATTGCTCGCGGCCAGGAGGCGGGCGTTGGTCCTGATTTCGCGGTTGGAGCCGATGCGCTGGAAACACCCGTCCTGCGTCACGCGTAGCAGCTTGGCTTGCAGCGGCGGCGACATCTCGGCGATTTCATCCAGCAGAATGGTGCCTTCGCTCGCCTGCTCAAAACGGCCGATGCGCTGGGCGTGCGCGCCGGTGAACGACCCTTTCTCGTGCCCGAACAGCTCGCTCTCCAGCAGCGTTTCGGGGATGGCGGCGCAGTTGACCTTGACCAGCGGGCCGGCGGCGCGCGGACTCCAGGCGTGGATGACGTCGGCCACGATTTCCTTGCCCACACCGCTTTCGCCGGTGATGAGCACGCGGGTCTCGGACGGCGCGATGAGGGCGACGTCGCGGAACACGGCCTGCATGAGCGGGCTGCGCGCGACCGCAAAATCCGGCAGCGGCCGGCCCGGTCCGGCTTGCAGCGGGGTGGACGGGGCGATGCCGGTGGCCTGGCGGACGGTGGCCAGCAATTCGTCCAGGTCAATCGGCTTGGCCAGGTAATTGACCGCGCCGTCGCGCATGGCGGTGACGGCATCGCGGACGTCGGTGAACGCGGTGACGAGCAGGACGGGCAGGGTGGCGTGTTCCTGGCGCGCCAGCCGCAGCGTTTCCAAGCCCGACAACCCCGGCATGCGCACGTCGGAAATCATCATGTCGAATTTTCCGGTGCGCAGCGTTTCGAGGGCGTGCTGGCCGGAATCGGCCGTGACGGTGTCAAATCCCTGGTTGCGCAGGAAGGTGTTCAGGAGGCTGCGCTGGCCGGGATCGTCATCCACGATCAGGAGGCGCGGTGAATCGGCGGATTTTCTGCGCAGTTCGGTAGCCACGGGCCAAGGCTAGCCCAACCAGGCGAAGGTCGAAAGAAATTTTGCGGGTGGGGTTGACCGATTAAAGAATGGAGCCGTTTATTCAAGACTTGGCCGATGAATTCTCGGAGGGGGGCGCCGGTTTTCCTGAATCAAGCGTCTTTGCGTGTGTTGATACCGGTGGTAGCTGCTGGCGTATCCACCGTACCAGCAACCAAAGAACCATAAAATAGATAGCCGCTACGATAACCTGAAACTGTGGCCGAACATTTTTAGGAAGATGCCAAGCTGCCGCCAAGAGGAGCAGTGCTCCCATCCCTCCCGAATATACCATTAATAACCAGGCCCAACCTCGCTTTCGGGTATAAAGGAGGGCGATCGTAATGCAGAAGACGCCGAACGGTTCCCAAATATGGTCCAAGCTAAATAATTCTGGCCGCAGAACGATTTTGAAAAGGTCGGCAAAAGACATTCCTGTTAAGGTGCTGGTCACCGTTAAAAGTTCAAAACCAGCGTCTGGCCACCGACGTTGGAGCAGAAAATACAAGACAACAATCAAGGCAAGAGCGTAGAACATCCCACTTGCACCGAGAGCGATCCCAATGATCACCCAATACTCCATCATCGGAGGCTTGTTTGTCTGTGGATGCTTTTGGCTCATCGTGTGTGAGCAGCGCGGAATGAATTTTGTGCTGAACGATTAGGTCTCATCCCGGTCATTTCTCGTCAGGTTAGGAGAAGAGATGACCGTGGCAAGCCCCATTTGTCCGGCGGCGGATGCCGGTGCGCATCTTATTCTTTGAGACGGCGCTCAGCCCTGTTCCGCAGGAACCTTTGATAATAGCCCGGCATTTCAATGCCGGGTTTATTGGGGCCGAAGCATTTCGTCCCGGAGGGACGGCTGAATGGGTCCCGTGCTTTCAACCGTCCCTCCGGGACGTGCCCGCCGGCGGGCCTGTTCCCGGCGTTGAAACGCCGGGCTATTGTCAGGCCGTCCCCTTGGGACGGTCGAATTTCCGTGGGATGAATCCCACGGCTACCTCAAAACTCGCTCCGCGAGATTGATTTGATCGTGCTCACCCCGCCACTTTCAAATGGGTGATGCGGAAGATGGCGCCCTTGGAGTCGTTGGGCAGGCATTAGATTTCCCAGCCGTGGGCCAGGACAATCTGCTGCACGACCGCCAGCCCGAGGCCGGTGCCTTTCTGGTTGGTGGTGAAGTAAGGCTTGAATATTTCCTGCCGGCGTTCGGGAGGCACGCCGGGGCCGTCGTCGCGGACTTCGATGACCGCCTCGGTGGCGCCGGTTTTTTGCGTCACAATTTGAATCCGGCCGTTTTGGCCGACGGCCTGGATGGCGTTGAGGCCCAGGTTGAACAGCGCCTGGCGGAGCATTTGTTCGTCCGCCTCGATGGTCACGGGCTCGCCGCTGGTCTCGAACCGGACTTTCTTCTCCTCGATGTCGTAGGCCAGCGCGCGGACGACTTCGTTGACGACTGAGTTCAAGGCGAGATTCGCGCGGCGGACCTCGCGCG
>JBKQOA010000084.1:0-69613 GCA_052145735.1 Limisphaerales bacterium | reverse complement strand
GGACGGCGAGCATCTGCTGCTCGCGCTGCTCGGCCAGAGCGAGAGCCTCGTGCCGGAACTGCTGGCGCGCATCGGCGTCCCGCCCGCCAAGCTCCAGCCGGATCTGGAAAAGGAACTCGCGCGCCGGCACAAGATCCAAGGCGGCAACGATCCCTACGCTGGTCGTGATCTGCAAAAGGCGCTCGACGCCGCGCAGTCCGAGGCAGGCAAGCTCAAGGACGATTACGTCAGCACCGAACATCTGCTGCTCGGCCTGCTCGACGAGGCGAGTCCATCGCTCAAGAAAATCTTCACCGCGCACGGCCTCAAGCGCGACGCGGTGCTCAAGGCGCTCGCCGAATTGCGCGGCAACCAGCGCGTGACCGACCAGGCGCCGGAAGGAAAATTCCAGGCGCTTGAGAAATACGGGCGCGATCTGACCGCGCTCGCGCGGCAAGGGAAGATTGATCCCGTCATCGGTCGCGACGAGGAAATCCGCCGCGTGATGCAGGTGCTCACGCGCCGCACGAAAAATAATCCCGTGCTTATTGGCGAACCGGGCGTTGGCAAGACGGCGATTGCCGAAGGCCTCGCGCGGCGCATTGTCAGCGGCGATGTTCCCGAATCGCTGAAAAACAAGCGGCTGGTCTCGATGGATTTGAGCGCAATGATTGTCGGCGCGAAGTATCGCGGCGAATTCGAGGACCGGCTCAAGGCGTTTCTCAAGGAGATTACCGCGAGCGAAGGCAAGATCATTTTGTTCATCGACGAACTGCACACACTGGTCGGCGCGGGCGCGGCGGAAGGCGCGACGGACGCGGCGAATATCATGAAACCGCAGCTCGCGCGGGGCGAACTGCGTTGCGTGGGCGCGACGACGCTTGATGAGTACCGGAAGCACATCGAAAAAGACCCGGCACTGGAACGGCGCTTCCAGCCGGTGCAGGTGAACGAGCCGACGGTGGAGGCGACCATCGCGATTTTGCGCGGGTTGAAGGAACGGTACGAGGTGCATCACGGCGTGCGGATTCAGGATTCGGCGCTCGTGGCGGCGGCGACGCTGTCGCATCGCTACATCACCGACCGGTTTCTGCCGGACAAGGCGATTGACCTGGTGGACGAGGCGGCGTCGCGCATCAAGATGGAACTGGATTCCAAGCCGACGGAACTGGACCAGTTGGACCGGCAGATTTTGCAGTTGGAAATCGAACGGACTTCGCTGGCCAAGGAAAAAGACGCCGCGAGCAAGGAAAGGCTCAAGCGGCTTGACAAGGAATTGGCAAATCTAAAAGAGAAATCCAAAGCAGTCACTGCACAATGGCAAAATGAAAAAGCTTCGGTCAATGCCATCAGTATTGTTCAACAACAATTGGAACAAGCAAAAACTGGACTTGAGATGGCTCGTCGTCAGGGAGATTTGAATTATGCCGCGCAAGTTCAATACGGAATAATTCCCGATTTGGAGAAGAAATTGGCAAACCTCGAAAAACAAACGAACGAAAACACAAATCGGACTTTGCTGTTACGTCAAGAAGTTACGGACGAAGACATTGCCAAGGTGGTGGCGTCGTGGACGCACATTCCCGTCAGCCGGATGCTGGAAGGCGAGCGACTGAAGCTGGTGAAAATGGAGGAGCGCCTCGCGCAACGCGTGGTCGGTCAAAAGGAGGCCATCAAGGCCGTGTCCGATGCCGTGCGCCGCGCCCGCAGCGGGTTGCAGGACCCGAACCGCCCGATTGGCTCATTCATTTTCCTTGGTCCGACCGGCGTGGGCAAGACCGAGACCGCCCGGGCGCTGGCCGAATTTTTGTTCGATGACGAGAACGCGATGATCCGCATTGACATGAGCGAATACATGGAGAAGCACACCGTGTCGCGCCTCATCGGCGCACCGCCGGGCTACGTCGGATACGAGGAAGGCGGGCAATTGAGTGAGGCGGTGCGGCGCCGGCCGTATTCGGTGGTGTTGTTCGACGAGATTGAAAAGGCGCATCACGACGTGTTCAACGTGCTGTTGCAGGTGCTCGATGACGGGCGACTGACGGACGGGCAGGGGCGGACGGTGGATTTCAAGAACACCATCGTCATCATGACCAGCAACCTGGGATCGCACATTATTCAAGAGTGGTTTGATAGTAGGAGCCGACGTGAGGAGGCTCTAACTTCCAGTGGCAAATCCAGTCAGAGACTCGTTACCTCGTCTCCTACAGGGGAATTGGAAAAGCAGGTCATGGCCGAGTTGAAACGGCATTTCCGTCCGGAATTCCTGAACCGCGTGGACGACGTCATCATTTTCCAGAGCCTCGACGAGGAGGACCTGTCGCGCATCGTGGACATCCAACTGGAGAAACTGAAGAAGCGGCTCGCGCAACAGCAACTCACGCTGGACGTGGACGCTGCCGCGAAGAAGCTGCTGGCCAAAGAAGGCTACGACCCGCAATTTGGCGCCCGCCCGCTCAAACGCGCCGTGCAGGAGCGCATCCTCAACCCGCTTTCGATGCGCCTGCTGGAAGGCGAATTCAAGCCCGGCGATAAAATCAAAGTCAGCGCGAAGGATGGAGAACTTGTGTTTGAGAAGAAATAAACTACCGCGGTGCGGAGAATCTCACGCAAAGACGCGAAGGCGCAAAGACGCAAGATTTTTTGACACGAATTGCACGGATTAACACGGATGCACTGATTCAAAAGGGCTGCAAGCCCGACAGATGGTAGCCCAAGGCATCATATCAACCTACACGTTCCTGAAAAGGGTGTTTGGGTGACAGGAAATCACCCGATTGGGGCTCGTTTTTGAAGAGCCACCTCCCTCCGGCCCAAATCCTAAGAAACCCAATGCGCGCGACCGGCACAGATTTCCCCAAAGTAGGAGACGACGTGAGGAGTCTCTAACTCACCCTTCAAAATCGGAGAAATTTGAGACTCGTCACCTCGTCTCCTACAAAGTAAGAGAGGGGGCGTGGCAAATTTGCGCATCCAACCGGTTCAATCTCTCGACGCGCCGGAACTGGCGCTGTATTGCACCCTCCGCCGCGTCGAGGAACACGAGCGGGCCGGGGTGCTGGTGGCCACCAACATCAAGGTGGTCAAGCGGCTGCTGGCGAGCCGGTATACCGTCGTGTCCGCGCTGCTCACGCCCGCATGGCTGGAACAGCTCGAACCGCAACTGCGCGCCCGGCCGGAAGGAGAAATCTGCGTTTACGTCGGTGAACGAAAGCTCCTGGAATCCATCACCGGTTACCAGTTGCACCAAGGCGCGCTGGCCGTGGCCAAAATTCCGCCACAGCCTGACTTTGAAACGCTCCTGAAAAATTCCCCGCGTCCGTTGCTGCTCGCCGCCGTGGAAGGCATCGCCAGCGCGGAAAATCTGGGCGCGGTGGTCCGGAACTGCGCGGCTTTTGGCGTGCATTTTCTGATCGTGGGCGAGACGTGCGGCAGTCCGTTCCAGCGCCGCGCGGTTTCCGGTTCCATGGGCACCACCTTCGAGCAAACGCTGTTGCAAGTGGACAATCTGGTGGAAAAACTGGCGATGCTGCGGGCGTGGGGCGTGCGATGTCTGGCGGCGCATCCCCGGCCCGGGGCAAAAAAGTTGAGTGCCGTGGATCTGCGGGGCGATTGCTGCCTGGTGTTTGGCGCGGAAGGACCGGGTCTCACGGCGGTCGTGCTGGCGGCGTGTGACGAAATGGTGGAAATCCCGATGCCCTCCTACATGAATTCGCTGAACGTGGCCGTGGCCACGGGAATATTCCTTTACGAAGCGACCCGGCAGCGCGGTTGAGAGGCTGTTTTAGATCACAGAAGCAAACGAAGGGAACCGAAGCCGTGTAAAAGGCCTTGCCTCACGCGTCAGTCTGTTTCCAATATTTGTTTCCTTCTGTAGAAACTTTTCCGCCTTGCGCCTTGGCGTCTTGGCGGTGAAAAACTTTTGCGTAGTTCGTGATCGAAAATGGATTTCGACAGGCAAAATCCAAAACTTGTTCCCATCCGATTCTTTGTTATGCTTCCCGGCCTTTGTGAACATTACGGAAGAAATCCAGAAACGGCGCACGTTCGCCATCATCTCGCATCCGGACGCGGGCAAGACCACGTTGACGGAGAAGCTGCTGCTTTACGGCGGTGCGGTGCAGCTCGCCGGCTCGGTCACCGCCCGCAAAAACCAGCGCGCCACCACCTCCGACTGGATGGAGCTGGAAAAGAAACGCGGCATCTCGATCAGTTCCACCGTGTTGCAGTTCGATTACAACGGCTGCCGCCTCAACCTGCTCGACACGCCGGGGCACAAGGATTTTTCCGAAGACACCTACCGCGTGCTCACCGCCGTGGATTCGGTGGTGATGGTGATTGATTCGGCCAAGGGCATCGAGCCGCAGACGCGCAAGCTCTTCGAAGTCTGCCGCCAGCGCGGCGTGCCGATCTTCACGTTCATGAACAAGTGCGACCGGCCGATGAAGGACCCGCTCGCGTTGCTCGACGAACTGGAGCGCGTGCTCGGCATCGGCGCGTTCCCGGTGAACTGGCCCATCGGCAACGGTTTCGAGTTCCAAGGCGTCTATGACCGGCAGACGCAACTGATGCATCTCTTCGAGCGGACGGTCGGCGGCCAGTTCCGCGCACCGGTGCAGGTTGGCGGACTCGATGATCCGGTGGTCCGTGGACGGCTGGATGACGAAACTTTTCGGCGGACCGTGGAAGAACTCGAAATGCTCGAACACGCGGGGCACGACTGGGATGACGCCGCCGTGCTCACGGAAAAAACAACGCCGGTGTTCTTCGGCAGTGCCAGCAACAATTTCGGCGTGCAGCTCCTGCTCGATGGCTTTCTGAAACATTCCCCGGCGCCGAAATCGCGTGTGATTGGCGGACTGGAAATTTCACCGGAGCATCCACATTTCTCCGGTTTCATCTTTAAAATCCAGGCGAACATGGACCCGAAGCATCGCGACCGTATCGCGTTCGTCCGGGTTTGCTCCGGCAAATTCGAGCGCGACATGACGGTGCATCATTCACGTTCCACGAAGAAGGTGCGGCTCTCCAGCTCGCACAAGCTGTTCGGCAACGAACGCGAGACGGTGGATGAGGCGTATCCCGGCGACGTCATCGGCCTGGTCGGCCACGACAGCTTCGGCATCGGCGACACGCTCACGACCGATCCGGGCATCACCTACAAGGAAATCCCGCGCTTCACGCCGGAAGCCTTCAGCTATCTGCACAATCCGAACACGGCCCGGTACAAACAATTTCGCCAGGGCCTGGAGCAGTTGATGCAGGAAGGCGTCATCCAGGCGCTTTACCTGCGCAATTCTTCGGTGAAAACGCCGTTGCTCGCAGCGGTCGGCCCGCTGCAATTCGAGGTCGTGCAATTTCGGCTCGAAAACGAATACGGCGCGGCGTCGCGACTCGAAGCCGCGCCGTGGACGGTCGTCCGCTGGCTGCCGCAGGACATGAAGGAAGACGACCTCGACGTGCTGTCGCTGCCAACCGGCTCGCGGGTTGCGTACGACGTGGGCAAAAATGCTGTGGTGCTTTTTCCCAACGACTGGTCGGCCGAATATTTCACCAAAACCAACGAGCGCGTACCGTTGTCCGCGCTGCCGATACAGACAGCAAAGGAATAGAACCCGAATGAACACCAATAAACACGAATCAACCGATTCCCGTTCGTGTCTATTCGTGTGCATTCGTGGTTAAAAACATGTCCACCATCCTCACCGCCGCTGAGATCACCGTGCGCTACGGCGACCGCACGGTGCTCGACGCTGCGACGCTGGCCATCGATGAGGGTGATCGCATCGGGCTGGTCGGGCGCAACGGCTGCGGCAAGACGACGTTCCTCCGCATCCTCGCCGGGCTGCAATCACCGGATAGCGGCGACGCCACCCGTCGGCGCGAGCTGGTCGTCAGCTACCTGCCGCAGGATTTCATGCTCGATGTGGCGAAGAACGTTCTCGAAAACATCCGTGACGGCGCAAAGCCGGTACTCGATTTGATCGCGGAATTTGAATCGCTGCCGCATGACTCGAAACGCCACGGGGAACTGGAGCATCGCATCCAATCGCTCGAAGGCTGGACGCTCGACCGGCGCATCGAGACCGCAATGTCGCACCTGAATTGTCCCGCCGGCGACCGGCGCATTGAGACGCTTTCCGGCGGCGAGAAACGGCGCGTGGCGATGTGCCGCGCCCTGGTCTCGGACCCCGACCTGCTGATCCTCGACGAGCCGACGAACCATCTGGACCCGGAATCCATCGAGTGGGTTGCGGAGTTTCTCGACGAGTTCCACGGTTCTTTCCTGGTGGTCACGCATGACCGCTATTTCCTTGATCGTGTGGCGAAGCGCATGGTCGAGTTGTCCGATGGCCGGTTTTTCTCGCATGCCGGCAATTATACCGATTACCTGCTGGACAAGGCCGAGCGCCAGGCCGCCGACGCCACCATCGAGCACAAGCGGCAGATGTTCTTGAAAAAGGAACTGGCCTGGGTGCGACAGGGCCCGCGCGCGCAGCGCAGCAAACAGAAGAACCGATTCGAACGTTACTACGAAACCGCCGCCCAGGACGGGCCGGCGATGGAGGAGGACATGGAGCTGGTCATCCCGCCGCCGCCGCAACTGGGCAATCGCACGGTGGAGGTGGGCAACCTCGGCATGGAACTCGGCGGGCGCACGTTGTTTCGCGGATTCAATTTTACCTTTGCCAACGGGCAGCGCATCGGCGTCTGCGGCCGGAACGGCCTGGGCAAAACGACGCTGTTGAAAATCATCCTGGGCCGGCTCGCGCCGACGGAAGGCACGGTGAAGACCGGCCAGCTGGCGAAGTTCAATTACGTGGACCAAGGCCGCCTGCAATTGAACGACGAACGCACGGTCCTGGAAGAGGCGTCGGACGGCACGGAGTTTGTGAACTGGGGCGAGTCGAAAATTTCCGTGCGCTCGTATCTGAAACGTTTTCTGTTCGCCGACGACCGCATCACGACGCAGGTGAAGAAGTTGAGCGGCGGCGAACGCAGCCGGCTGCTGCTCGCGTGCATTCTGAAATGCGGCGGCAACTTTCTGATCCTCGATGAACCGACGAACGATCTCGACCTGCCGACGTTGCGCGTGCTGGAGGAGGCGTTGATCGCCTTTCCCGGCGTCGTGCTGGTGGTAAGTCATGATCGCTATTTTCTGAACCGCGTCTGCACCGACGTGCTGGCGTTCGAGGGCGACGGCAAAATCCATCACAGCGTCGGCGATTACGACTACTATCTGGAGAAGAAGCAGCGGGCTTCTGTAGCCGCGGCTCGTGAGAGCGCGGTCATTCCATCGACCGACAAGTCTTCCGCACTCTCACGAGATGCGGCTACGAAGGCGAAGAAGACACCACAACCCACCAAGCCCCGCAAACTTTCGTTCAAGGAAGCGCGCGAGCTGGAAGGCATGGAGGCGCAAATCCACGCCGCGGATGCCGAAATCGCCCGCATCGAGGGCCTGTTCGCCTCGCCTGATTTTCATCGCACCCACGCCACGCAAACGAACCAGCTCATGGCCGACCTCGCTGCCGCGAAGGAATCACTCGCCAGGCTCTACGCGAGGTGGGAGGAACTGGACACGATCAAGGCTGCGGCGGAACGGCCGTAACCGCGGGCGGCTCTTTGCGTTGAAATGAATCCGTGTTCATCTGTGTTCATCCGTGGTTGAAACTACGCGTTTGGGTTTGGTGAGGGCGATAACCATGGCCGTCCAGGCGATCAGGGCCAGGGTGAGTACGGGAATGATCCAGATGGGCTGGAGGTTGTGCGCTTCGGCCACGGTGACGCCATACGCAGAGGCCACCCACACATCCATGCGCAGATTCAAGATGGCCAAAATCACCAGGCTGAAAAGAGACAAGTCCCGGCCGAGTGCCGGTCCGATTGCGGCGGCGGAATGGCCGCGCAATCGGAAGAAAGACCAAAACGCCAGTAGCAGCATCGCCCCGGCGGCAATGCCAGTCGCCAGGAGATCGTGAACGCTCCACGTCAGATGGATGAACCATGAAAACATCAGATAACCTCCGGCCACGACCGGCGCCAGCGTGCCAGTTTTCAGTGGCGTCGCGGGCGGCGGCGAAATTTCGCCGGCGGCGATGCGCGCCCGCTGGCGGGCAGTGGCCCATTGAACAGCCACGTTGAGGAAGGTGATGGTGACGAGAAGGAAGAACCACCAGAAACCGCTGGTCGCCACAAACCGGGTCCGGTCGTTCCATTCAAAATGCCGGGCCAGTGCGCGCAGAGCGGATTCCCCCCCCACAGCCATTCCCAAGTAAACGACCCAGAAGGCGATGACAATTGCGTTTTGTTTGAGCCGTTCCTTGCGGTTGGCGGTCGTGGAGCGGATCATTAAGCATTGCGCGCCGGCGCCGGCGGCGATTCCGAGAAACGGCACCAGCGGCCACAGCCACACGGCCAGAAAACCTGATTTTGCCGCCGCCGAGCCTTTTACTCCCGCGCCCAGGCCGGCTGTCGCTGCCGGACCTGCCGCCAATGGCAGCAAGGCGAGCACCGCACCCGAAAATGCCTGACCGGGGGCGGTCCGGCGCAGGGCGCCTTCCACGAACGACTGCACCTCGTCCTGCAACAGTTTGCGTCCGCGCACGAGCCGCTGTTTCACGGCGTCCTCGGTCAAATCCAGTGCCACCGCCACGTGTTCGATGGATTGGTGTTCGCGGTAATACAGGATGAGTGGTTCGCGATACAGTTCCGGGATTTTTTCCAACGACCGCCACAAAATCGCTTCTTCTTCGCGGCTGATGGCTTGTTCGGATGGCAGGGCTTCGCTTGCCGACGAGTCTTGCGCGGCCTCCAGAGGATCGGCATTGTGCGCCGGCTCGCGTCCATCGCGTTCAAAGGTCTTTTGAATCCGGTGGCGGGCGATGCCGCACAACCAGGCCTTGAGTTTGGCGGGTTCGCGCAAGGACCGGAGCTTTTGCCACGCGGCGAGAAAGGTTTCCTGGGCCATATCCTCGCTCCGGCTCACGCTGCCGGTGGCGCTGTATGCCAGCGAGCAGATCAGGGTTTGATATCGTTCAACGATGCGGCGGAAGGCGTCCCGGCTTCCGTTCAGGCTTTCGGACACCAGGTCGGCATCGGTTTGTTCCACGGCAGGCATGGTCTTGATGTTAATCATATCACCACACACGTCCCTGAAAAGGGCGTTTCGGTGACAGAAAATCATCCGAATCTGCACGCAGAAATGGGAATTGCCCGCAGGAGTGAAACCGGCGTTTACATTTCAGAGGCAATTCGCGGATTAAAGACCGCGAGACTTCGGCGGTCCCGTGCAAAGGCGCCATCCCTACCTGTGAACTACCGCCGTCACAGCTTGCCTCCGCGTTCGTGTCCGGCGCATCATTGACGCATGACGATTCCGGCGGAATTGATCCGGCAACTGGCCGCGGCCGAACGGGTGACGGTGCTCACCGGTGCCGGGGTGTCGGCGGAGAGCGGCGTGCCGATGTTTCGCGACGCGCAGACCGGGTTGTGGGCGAAATTCAAGCCCGAGGAACTCGCCACGCCGCAGGCCTTCCGCCGCAATCCGCGCCTCGTGTGGGAATGGTACGCCTGGCGGCGCCAACGCGTCGCCGGCGTGCAGCCGAATCCGGCCCATCACGCGCTTGTGGAAATGGAACAGCGTTTCCCGCATTTCCGGCTTATTACCCAAAACGTGGACGGATTGCATCAACGCGCCGGCAGCCGGAACGTCATCGAACTGCACGGCAACATCACGCGCACGAAATGTTTTGACGAAGGCACGGTGATTTCAAGCTGGCCGGACACCGGTGACGTGCCGCCGAGATGCCCGAACTGCGGCGGGCTGTTGCGACCGGACGTGGTCTGGTTCGAGGAACCGTTGCCCGAAGCCGGGATGAAACAGGCTTTGCAAGCGAGCACGAATTGCGACGTCTTTTTCTCCATCGGCACGTCCACGGTGGTGTATCCGGCGGCGTCACTGCCGTTCGAGGCCCGGCGCAGCGGCGCGACGGTGGTGGAGATCAATCCGCAGCCGACGCCCTTCACGCCCGAGGCACATCACGTCCTGGCCGGCGCCGCCGGCCTCGTTCTGCCGCAACTGCTTGCAAGTATGCAAAAGTAGCTTTGCCTTTCACAGAGGCAGACGTGAAAACAACCCAGGGAACCGGAAGGTTCGCGCCAAGCAGCTATTCGTTGGAGCCCGGCAATTTTCCCGCTTGGTAGCTGGCCAGGCATTTTTTGATGAAATCTTTTTGTTCGTCCGGGGCAATATCGAACGCCTTTTGTTCGGTGGCAATGGCTTCTGTTTTCTTGCCGTTCATGAATTGGACGCGGGCGAGCGTGTCCAGAACGGCCACTTTCCTGCCCTGGGTGGCTGCGTTTGCCCGCAGGGCCATTTTTTCTGCGAGCGCCAGGTCGCGTTTTTCCAGCCCGGGCTGCGCGGCAATGGTCCAGGCGAGGTCATTTTGCACCAGCTCGTTGTCCGGATGCGCGTCGCTCAGGGCGGCGGCAAATTTATAGGCCTCGGCATAATTCCTTTGTTCCAGCAGGATGGAGAACCGGACGAGATCGAGATTAATTTCCATCGCCGGTTCCGCTTTTTTCAACTCGGCGATCGTGGTGTTGGCCATGTCCCAATCCCTGTTTTTGATGGCCTGGCTGAGTTTCTGGGACAATTCCATGTCCGTGGCTTGGACCTGTTGTTGACGTTCGTACTCCGCGGCAAATTTGGCAACGTCGAAACGGCCGGTCATAATGTCCTCCAGTGTCTGTTCGTTCAATGACATCGGATGGCCGATCCAGGCAACACGGCCCTGCCGATTGACGATGAACGCGACGGGAATGCTGTTTTGGTCCGCAGCGTCCATCCAGGCCACCGCCATGGCACCCTTGGGTTCCTGGCTTTTATCGTCCAAGGCGACGCGGTAGGTCATCTGATCGCCCATTTTTTTCACGAAGGGCGCAACGGCGCTGTCATCCCGTTCCCAGACGTCCTGTCCAATGGCCACAAGCCCCCGGTCCTTGAATTTTTGCGACAATTCGTTGAGGTGGGGAATGGAGGCGTGGCAGGGGCCGTACCAGGTGGCCCAGAATTCGACGATATAAACATGGTTGCTGTCGAATTGCGGCACCGGTTCACCCTGCACCCATTTGCCGGCCTGAAGCTTTGGCGCGGGATCGCCGACCGTCAATTTCGCTTCCGCCGGGCGTGCGGCCGCCATTACGGCAATGCCGGCCATCAGGGTCAAGGTCCGCAATAACGAAGAGTTTTTCATGTCAAATCCGGAGCCAGGGTTTGAAGTTTGAACGCGTCATGGGCGGTAAAACCAGTCTCGACCGGAAACTCATTTTGTCCAGTTGAATCCGTGTTTATTCCCCGGACAAAGGCTTTTATTTCCGATGCGGCAGGGGAATTAGCTCTTAAGAAGGAACCATAAGGATTTTCGATGCAACACAAACATTGCCAAAATCTTGAAACTTTCGCAGGCTGCCGCTGTTTAAGTTTGGAAACATGTTTGCCTGGGGTTTAATGTGAAGGTATTTCCCGGTTTAAAAACGCTCGTATTCCTTGCTCTCGGTCTGATGGCCTTTGCCGGCCGGGTCGGGGCGCAGGGCGTGTGGCTTAATGTCGGCATTCCGTCAAGCACGGTTGGTATCAGCAATAATCTGACCTTCACCATCAGCGTGACCAATCTGACCGGTGTGTCACAAACGATCGGGGTGACCAACCTGATGCCGGCCGCGTCCCAGTTCGTGGGTGTCAGTTTCGGTCTGGTGTCGTATTCATATACGAACATCGGATCCAGCGTCATATTCAGCGTGGGTGCGCTCACCAACAGCGGGATCGCGCAAATGGCCGTGACGATCAGTCCGACGGCAACCGGTTCCATCACCAATACGGTCCTGGTGGCCACCAACGGTGTCTTCGCCGTCGGTCTATCCGTTGTCGTCCAGGTCACCAACGCCCTGCCGGTGGCAGAACTGGTGGTGGCGATGACCGGGCCGGCTTCGCAGGTCTTTTCCAACGACTGGATGCAGTATGGCGTCAGCGTCACGAACCAGGGGCCGGACACCGCGCCCGGGGTTTATCTGACCAACACTATGCCGCCCGGTGTGGGTTACAAGGGGGTTTCGCCTTCAAACAAAACTTTCTCGGTCAGCATTCAGCGCAGCAACGTCATTTTCAATCTGG
Organism: Limisphaerales bacterium; assembly: GCA_052145735.1. Taxonomy (GTDB): domain Bacteria; phylum Verrucomicrobiota; class Verrucomicrobiia; order Limisphaerales; family UBA11358; genus UBA11358. The sequence continues at coordinate 57,459 of JBKQOA010000084.1, read as the reverse complement.
GCGCGCTGACAAACCAGGCGTTCCGGAGTTTCCAACTGACCGTCCAGCCCACCAACGCGGGGACGCTGACTTTTGTGTCAACCGTCAGCACGAACGGTGTGCTTAACGGAAATCCGGCCAGTACCTCGGCCAGCCTCAACGTGATTGTGTCCAATTTCCTGTCCCAGCCGGGCCAACTGACGGCGATGACTGTGTCCACGCAAAAGTTCAACCAATTGAGCGGGCGGCTGGAACAGAACATTGTCCTGTCGAATGCGGGGCCGACCCCGGTGAATTCGGCCCGGGTCACCGTGACAGGGCTGACCAATTGGTTGTCCAATGCGACGGGCACCAACAATGGCAATCCGTTTGTGACTTATGCCGCCTCCCTCGCGCAAGGCCAGAGCGCCTATTTGTTGCTGCAATTCTATCCCACTCAAAATCCGTTTCCATTTGCCAACTCACAATTGCGGGCGGACGGCGTGAGCATGCCGAATCTGGGCCCCCCGGTGAGCGGCCTCATGCCGACCAACATTTTGTTGATGGCGCGGTTGCCTTCTGGCGGCTTGTTCCTGGAATTTCCCACCCTCACAAACCAGACGTTCACGGTGGAATACAGTTCCGACCTGGTGAACTGGCTGGTCGCGCAGCCCGTCACGGTGACGCCGGCAAACTACACGGCCTGGATTGATTATGGGCCGCCGGCGACGGTGAGTCATCCGACCAACACGCCCGCGCGGTTTTATCGCGTGTTCCTGGGCCCTTAAAATGATGCGAACTTCGCCACCCAATCTTTTAAGCAACGCCCGCGGCCGGGATTTTTTTGCGTGGTGCCTTTCGTTTTGTTTCGCCAGCCTGGCGATGACGGCGGCAGCCCAATCGCAATCCCCCGATCAGAATCCGAATCCCGGCAACCCCGTCGTCATACCCCCGGATGCCCAGACCCAATCCCAACCCGCTGTTCAACCACCACCGCCCCCCGATGCCTGGGACCGCTTTTGGCAGATTCAAAAGGTTTCCGAAAACGACGACTGGACGCGCCATTTCCGTTTGGGGGCCATGGTCGGACTGAATATCAGCGCCAACTTTGACTTGAAGAACAACATCACCTTTTCGGGCAAAGGTGCGGCGCAGGGGAACTATGACGATGGCTATGTCCACCCGTCGGGGAACGGACCATATACGTCCGATTGGGGTTACAATAATTCATCCCAATACAATGCCGGAGCAAACACGTTGTCGATGCACCAGGCAACGTCGTTTTCCCCGACCACCGGGACCAGTTCAGAAGGCTTTGATTCGGCGTTTGTGGGGCTCGACCTGGCCTACGGCGGCAATCTTTGGGATTGGGGCAGCGCGAAAATCGGATGGGATTTCGGATTCGGCCTGCTGCCCATCAGCATCACGGATGACTTGTCCCTGCATGGGAACGTCAATCGTAATGTTTATGTTTTTGATACCACCGGCATTCCCGGCAATCTCTTCCCACCGGCAGGGTATCATGGCGGCCCCGGCGGGACTTGGAGCATCAATGGTTCGCCGTCGTCCACACCAACCACCGACCAGGTTGCAGGTGACATTGTTGGCTCACGCAAGCTGGACGTGATGCTCTACACCTTCCGGCTGGGGCCCTCGGTGTATTGGGATTTGAACAAGTATCTGGGCTTGTCCGCCAGCGCCGGCCCCGCCCTCGGCCTGGTGTCGGGAAATCTGCAGTACAATGAAACCATCACCACTGCGACCACGGTCAACAAGTACAAAGGGCAGGTTGACGCGACCGACGTGGTGTACGGCGGTTACGTCAACGCGACGTTGATGTATCACCTGGAAGAAAACGGCGACCTTTACCTGGGAGTCCAGTACATGCCGCTGGGCAATGCCACCATCAGCGGCGGCGGGCGGGAAGCGCAGTTGAACCTGGGCGGCCAGGTCTATATCACGGCCGGCATCAACTGGCCGTTTTGAGCCGTCCTGATTTGTAGCGTCGAGCCTGTGGCTCGATATTATCGGCGCATAGCGCCGACACTACACCGGATGTAGTGTGAGAAACTAACTTCAGCGCAGCTTTTCCACGTGGATTTTGGCCGGATCGTTCACGCCTAGCTGGAGCAGGTTGGCATTGGCGTAAAGCCCCGGGTTCGGTTTGAATTCCGGCATATTGAGCGCGTGCCGTTCGCGGTCGAGCTCCTTGATGCCCAGCGTGTCGAGCGCCACGGGATCGTGGCTGAGCCACAGCTGGTTCAACACCGAGGAATAATGCAGCAGGCCGCGTGCGCCGCCTTCGTACTGGCCGATGAGCGCGTCGGTGATGTTGAGCGCCACGCGGTCACCGAGCAGGGGCAGGGCGTAAATTTCCGGCAAGGCCACGGCCAGCCGGTCGGGGTCGCCCGCAAACCGCAGCGTGTTGTCCACGCTGCCCAAGGCCAGGCCGTAAAGATGTCCGCAAACGCCGGCGTATTCCTGGTTCAGCAACGGCGCAACACTGATGATTTTGGTGATTTGCCGGCTGACCAGCTTGGAAATGAAGGATTTTTTCCCGATGCCTTCGCCGGTTTTGCCGAATTCCAGGTCGCCCCAGACCAGGTTGCCGATGATGGCGGTGTCGGGCTCGTAGAAATTCGTCGGGTCGTAACCAGTCTCCTGGCCGCCGGCCACGCGCACGCCGAGTTGCGCGCCGAGCTTGAAATATCCGGCCGCGCGCAAGTTGCCCTCCTGCTTGTCCCAAATAATGATGTGGTCCGCCGGCACGCCCGCATCAAGCAGGCCGTGAACCACCGCTGCCACGACGGCCGGTCGGGTGCCGCTGAGCATGCCGGCGGCGGAGAACACCTTGATGCCGACAACGTCGTGGGTGGACACGAGACTGCGCCAGGCGGCGGCCACCGTGGACTGGCCGGTGAAATTCGTCAGGCCGCGGTCCAGCATTGCCTGCACCCGCGCGGGGTCGGGCTGGAAGTCGGAAACGGCGTCCGGGTCTCCTACGATGACGACCCGGGCGAGGGTGTTGGTGGAATGACCGGGAAGCTGGCCGGCGGCGCGGACCGGCAAACACACCAGCCCGACGGCTGCCAAGCCGGCCAGCCGGCGGATCGTTTGAACAAATTGAGTCTGCGCGTTTCTTGACACTTCAGGGCGTGAATGCTACCACCAGCGCCGATGCTGGCCATAAAAAAGGTGCGAAGCGAGCATGGAGGATGGAAGATGGAGAATGGAATTGTTGGGCGGCGCGCCGTTTCCCATCTTCCATCTTCCATCTTCCATCTGCGTTTTTTGTTTTTCCTGGCGTTTGCCCTGTTGGTTGCGGGCTGCACACCTTCCGGTCCCCGCGCGCTGCTCAAGGGTAAAAAACTCCTGGAGCGCGGCGATTACGCCGCCGCGGAGGCGCAATTCAAGACCGCCACGGCGCTCCTGGCCACGAACGCCCAGGCATGGAATTATCTCGGGGTGGCGTGCCAGTACGCCGGCCAGCCGACCAACGCCGTGATGGCGTATCAACGCGCCCTGGCCCTCGACCGTGATTTGATGGAGGCCCATTACAATCTCGGCTGCCTGTGGCTGGAGCAGAACAAACCCGATGCGGCCGAAAGCGAGTTTACCGCCTACACATTGCGCCGCAGCAAGGCGCCGGAAGGCTGGCTCAAGCTTGGCCTCGCGCAACTCCAGTCGCACGACGTCGCCGCGGCGGAAAAAAGTTTCAGCACCGCGCTCTACCTGAGTCCGAACAACGCCGAGGCGTTGAACGGCCTGGGGCTGGCGCGGGTCGAACACGGGCATCCGCACGACGCCGCGCAATTTTTTGCGGCGGCCACGAAGCAGAAACCGGATTACGCGCCAGCCTGGCTGAACCTGGGGACGGTGGCGCAACAGTATTTGCACGACAACGCGCTGGCGTTGCAAAGTTACCGCGCCTACCTGGCGTTGACCCCGCGTCCGGCGGATTGGGACGCGGTGAATGAGCTCGCCAACAGCCTGGAACCGGCGGGCACCGTTGCCACGGCGACTGAAAATCAAACTCTGGCACCGACGCCCGCGCTGGCGCCGGAAACCCGGCTGCCACCGGCTGCCGCGGCTCGCGCAACGGCATCCTCACGAACACAGGCGGTCGCACGGACCAATCTCAATGCTCCCCGCCAGACAACGGCTTCATCGCAAGTGGTGAAAGTCCAGCCGGAACCGGCGATTGTCGGGACGCCGGCGCCGGAAACGCCACCGGGACCGGCGCCCAGCCGGACGGTCGTCCTGGGCCGGCTGAATCCATTGAACTGGTTTCGCTCTTCGACTCCGGAAAGCAACAGTCCACCGGCCGCAACGCCCCCGCCGCCGCCGGTCTCGAACAACAACCGCGTGGGCATAACGCCGCTGCCGCCCGCAAAATCCAACCCCCCGTCGCCGGTGGTCACTGCGCCGAAGCCGGTGCCGGCGGTTCCGTCGAAGCCGGTTAAAATTGTCCAGCCCGCGGCGCCGACGTTCCCGCGTTACCTGTATCTTTCGCCGCATAAACCAGTGGCGGACGACCGGCGGACGGCGTCGAACGCCTTCCGGCAGGCGCGGGAATTTGAGCAGGCTTCGCGCTGGATGGACGCGTTGCAATCGTATCACGAGGCGGCGGAACAGGACCCGGGCTGGTTCGAGGCGCAATACAACTACGGTGTGATTGCCTACCGCTTGCGGAACTACAATCAAGCGCTGTCCGCATACGAAATGGCCCTGGCGATCCAGCCGGATTCGGCGGATGCGCGGTATAATTTCGCGCTGGCGCTCAAGGCGGCGGGCTATGTGACCGACGCGGTGAATGAATTGAAGAAAATCCTGGCGGCGAATCCGGATGAGGTGCGGGTCCATCTGGCGCTGGGAAACATTTACGCGCAACAGTTATATGACGCGGCGCAGGCACGGCAGCAATATTTGAAGGTTTTGGAGCTGGATCCGCGCAATCCCCAAACGCCGTACATTCAATTCTGGCTGTCATCGAATCCGCCCTGATGGGAGGATGGGGAATGGGCCGGCCAGCGACGCTGCCAGCCTGAAATTCATTGTAAAAAGAGGCAAATCATTGGTTTGGCGCCGGGGATTGTCCCTTTGAAATTGGCATGAAACGGGCTGTGGGAGATGGCTGTAAATCTGATTGGCGTTGTATATCGGCGGGTTTAATCTCGCCGCGAATTTTGCTGTTATGATTGCTGCTGACATACAAAAACTGTCCATGGACAATCTGCCGGTCAACTGGTTTGACGGGGTGGTGCTGGGCATGTTGATCATCGGCGTGTTTCGCGGGCGCAAGCACGGCATGTCCAGGGAGATCCTGCCCCTGTTGAAATGGGTGACCCTGGTCCTGGTGTGCGGGCTTTTTTACCCGGTGACCGCCCAGTTGTTCACCAACTCGGCCGGGACGGGCAAACTGGCGAGTTGCATTTATGGTTATTTGCTGCTGGCGTTCGGGGTCTGGGTGGTGTTTCTGATTTTCAAACGGCTGCTCGTTAATCGCGTGGGTGAAAATAATTTTTTCGGCGGCGGAGAATATTATCTGGGCATGATGTCGGGCGTGATCCGGTTTGCCTGCATGGTGCTGGCCGTGCTCGCCCTGCTGAATGCGCCTTACTACACCCAGGCGGACATCAAGGCCCACGAAGCCTACGTCAAACGCTGGTACGGCGGCGGATTGTACAGCGGCAATTATTTCCCCGACATGAACACGATTCAGGAACAGGTCTTCAACAAGTCCTTTGCCGGGCCTTACATCAAGGATTACCTGGGCTCGATCCTCATTGAAACCGCTCCGGCCAACGGTGGCAAACCGGAACAAAAAACGGCGGTGGTCAACATCCAGAAATAAGTGTAGCGTGTAGCCGACGACATGGCCGGCACGCTATCTCCTGCAACCCGCGAGCGCATCCGCGCCGCCAGTGACATTGTTGACATCATCGGCTCATACCTGCCGCTGAAAAAAGCCGGCGCGAACTTTGTGGCCCTTTGCCCGTTTCACAAGGAAAAGACGCCCAGCTTCAACGTCAATCCCCACCGCCAGATTTTTCACTGCTTCGGCTGCCACAAGGGCGGCGACGTGTTCACGTTCGTCAAGGAATTCGAAAACATCGGGTTCATGGATGCCGTCCGCCGGCTGGCCGAACGCGCGAAAATCCCCCTCGAATTCGACCAGACGCCCGGCGAACAGCAATCCCGCCATCTCAAGGACCAATTGCTCGAAATTCACGAGCAGATCACCCAACGCTGGCAGAATTGTCTGCTCAACGAGGCCGCCGGCCAGACCGCCCGCGATTATCTCGCCCAACGCGGCGTCTCCGCCGACGCGGTAAAGCTATTCCGTCTTGGCGCCGCGCCGGATCTCTGGGACGACACCGTCAACTGGGCCAAAAGCAAGGGCTATGACCCCGCTGTCGTCGAAAAAGCCGGGTTGATTTTGCGCAAGGAAGGTGGCGAGCATTACTACGACCGCTTCCGCGGGCGGCTCCTGTTTCCCATTTGTGACGAGCAGGGCAGGGTGATCGGCTTCAGCGGACGGGTTTTGTCCGGCGACGAAAAAACGGCGAAATATGTGAACTCGCCCGAAACGCCGATCTTTACCAAGAGCCGGGTGTTCTTCGGCCTCGACAAGTCCAAGCGCGCCATTCTCGACGCCGGGTTTGCCATCGTCTGCGAAGGCCAGTTCGACCTGATCGCCTGTTTCATGGCCGGGGTGCAAAACATCGTCGCGCCGCAGGGCACGGCTTTCACCGCCGACCACGCGCGCATCATCAAACGTTACGTGGACGAGGTGGTGCTCTGTTTCGATTCCGACGAGGCGGGCCAGAACGCCGCCGTGCGGTCGCTCGATCATCTGCTCGCGTCCGGCCTGGCCGTGCGCGTGGCCGTGGTGCCCGCGCCGCACGACCCGGACAGTTTCCTCAAGGCCAACGGCGGCGAAGCGTTCCGCCGGCTCATTGAAGAAGCCGAGGGATTTTTTGATTACCATTTAAACCGGCTCTGCAAACTGGACGACGCGAACAGCGACAAGGGCCGGAACGCCATCCTGCGCGGCATGGCCGAGGCCGTCCACAAGACCGGCAACAGTGTGCTGGTTGACAAATACGCGCAGAAAACCGCATTGCGCCTGGGCGTTTCGCCCGAAGCGGTGCGCGCCGAATTTGCAAAAGTCCGGAGTCCGGAGTCCGGAGTCCGGAGTCCGGAAAGCGAAGATTCAGCGTCAATCGGGCCGGAATCCGAAACGCCGCGCCCTTCGGACAAGGAATTCTGGCTGTTGAAACTGTTATTGTTGCACGACGAATTCGTTTCACAGGCGGCCGTGTATCTGGACGTAAACTGGATTTTGCATCCGCATGTCCAGCAGATTGTCGCGCAGCGGCTGGCGGCGCAGAGCAATGAATCCTGGCAAAGCCTGGCCGCGTTTCTGGATGAATGTGAATCACCCGAAATACGGAGTCTCATCACCGAAGCCGTCGCCGAGGACCGCAAGCTTCCCAATCCCGACCGGCAACTGGCCGACGTGGCCACGTTTCTGCGCAATCAATTTCTCGACCGGCAAATCGCCGCGTCCATCCAGCGCGCGAGCCAGCCGGAAACTTCCGAGGCCGAACGCATGGAGTTGTTGCGCCAGCAGCAGGAGTTGCGTCAACAAAAACGCGCGCCACTCAAATGAGGTAGCACGTGACATGTGACAAGAACCGCGTGATGGTTTGGAGTTCCGCCTTTAGACGGTCAGGTTTGCAGTGTTCGTCTGAACCGCGTAAACGCGGAACTCCGAACGTGGACAGCGTCAGGATGCGTCACCCGCCACCCGTCACTCATTTTGCGCCCTGGTCAATCCACGCGCGGATCAAACTGATTTGTTCGGGCGTGAGCGGTCCAATGTTCGCCTTGTTGTGCGGCGGTGGCATATAGCTGTCCGGATCCTTCGTGACATGAGCAACACACTTGACGATGTAACTGTTGGCGCTGTCGCCGGCCTTGATAACGCTGCCGTCCTTGCTGCCTTTGAGCGCGTTTTCCAGGGTGTCGAGCTTGAGCCGTGCCTTCGGTTTGTCTCCGCTGTGGCACTTGACGCAAGAGGCGTCCAAAATGGGTTTGATGTCAGTGGTGTATGTCACGCCGGCTTTGGTGGAGGCGGGCGGCAGGTCGGCGGCGGTGGCGGCGAACGTCAGCCCGAACGCGGCAATCAAGGTGATGGTGGTCAGTTTGGTCGTAGCGGTCATTTTCATGGATTTGGTTAATTCCGCGGACAATTTGAGCTTAAGTCGTGCATGATGTCAAAAGGTTTTGAAAAGCATGCTTCTCCTGGGAGCGCCGGCGTCCCGCCGGTACGTTGCTGGTAACAGGCGCATCCACTTGCCGGCGGGACGCTGGCGCTCCCAGGACCCACTGTTGCTTTTGAAACCGACATTGCCTGCGTCGATGCGTGTTTCTTTTTTATCAATTAACACCCTTCCGGCTGGCGGGATTAAACATTGGGCATGAACAAACCATTTATCCCTCAACCATCCGTCCGGAATCTCCATCCAACACCTTTAAAAATCCTGCTCATTCTGCCCGCCGGTGAATCGGTGCGCGTGACGCCGGCAAACCCGAAGGTGCCGCGGCGCAATATGCTGCGCTTCAGCGTGCTGCCCCTGACGGTAGTGGCGGCACTCACGCCGCGCGAGCATGAAGTGCGGATTGTGGATGAGAATGTGGAACCCTTGGATTTCAACGCGGACTGCGATGTGGTGGGCATCACGTTCATGACGGCGTTGGCGCCGCGGGCGTATGAAATTGCGACGGAATTTCGCCGGCGCGGCCGGGTGGTTGTGGCTGGCGGTTATCACACGACATTGTGTCCGGAAGACGCGGCGCTCCACTTCGACGCGCTGGTGATTGGCGATGCTGAAGGGGCATGGGAACGACTGCTGGCGGATGTCCGGCAGGGGAAATTGCAGAAGGTGTACCGGCCGGCGGCGGACGGGGCGTCCGGCCAACCCGGCGCTCCGGCAGGGCTGCAAATGCCAGTGCCGCGTCGCGATTTGCTGGCGCATACAGCCCGGCATTACGCGACCATCAACGCCGTGCAGGCGGGCCGCGGCTGCCGGCACAACTGCCGGTATTGTTCGGTGACCGTGTTTCATGGGCGCAAATACCGGCGCCGGCCCGTGGCGGACGTGATTGCGGAACTGCAGACGCTGCCGCGCAATTTTATTTTCGTGGACGACAACATTATCGCCGAGCGCGAGTACGCCCTGGAATTGTTCCGCGCGCTGGCCCCATTGCGCAAACGCTGGGTCAGCCAGTGTTCCCTCCTGATTGCCGACGATCCCGAATTGCTGCATGGAGCGCAGGCGGCGGGTTGCCGCGGGTTGTTCATTGGCGTTGAGACGGCGAGCGAGGCGAATCTGGCGGCCATGAACAAGCAGTTCAACCATACCGAAAGTTACTCCGCCAGGCTGCGTAGAATCCACCGCGCCGGGATTGGCGTGGTGGCCGGCATGATTGTGGGGATGGATGCCGACAAACGGGAAGTATTCAGCCGGACGTTGCGGTTTTTGCAGGCGACGCGAATTGACGCCGTGCAATTGAACATCCTTACGCCCTTGCCGGGCACGCCGCTTTTCCAGGACATGGAAAACGCCGGTCGGATCACCGACCGGAACTGGAGCCATTACGATTATCGCCATGTCGTGTTCCAGCCCGCTGGGATGTCGGCGGAGGAATTGCAGGCGGGCGCGGACTGGTTGTATGCGCAGTTTTACCGGCTGGACCGGATCCTTTGGCGTTTCGCGCGCACGGTGTTCGCCGTCGGCTGGATGCCGGCATTGCTCGGGCTGAAATTGGGATTGACCTATCGTTACGACAACCAGCGCGAGAAGATCGTCGGTTGGAATCCCGATTGTCCCCGGCCGGCACCAGTCTGGACCGGCGAACTTTCGCCGGCCACCGGTGCCGGTGCCCGCAAACTTGCGGTTTGAAGTTTGCTGCGCCAACCTTGCGGCGTGAACGGCGACCATTATTCCGATGCTGCGCTGGTGGTGTTGGGCCACGGCACAACGCAGAACGAGAATTCCGCCACGCCGGTGCGGCAGCATGTGGCGGAACTGCGCCGCCGGAACATATTTGCCGCCGCGCACGAAGCATTCTGGAAACAGGAGCCGCAAATCAAAAAAGTCCTGGCGGAACTTTCCGCCCCGCGCGTGTTCATCGTGCCGCTGTTTATCAGCGAAGGGTACTTCAGCGGCGAAGTCATCCCCCGCGAGCTCGGCTTTGCTGAAAACTGGAGACTGAAAACTGGAAACTCGGAACTATTTTACTGCCTGCCCGTTGGTTCGCACGACAGCATGACGGGGGTGATTCTGGCCCGGGCCCGGGGGATCGTGGAAAGTTTTCCGTTTCCCCGCGCGCCCAAGGCGAAGGACATCACGCTGTTCATCGCCGGGCACGGCACGGAAAAGAACGAAAATTCCCGCAAGGCCATTGGGCGACAGGCCGGATTGATCCGGGCGCTGAATCTGTACGCCGCCGTCCAGGCGATTTATCTGGAAGAATCGCCGCGCATTGCCGAATGCTATCAACTGGCGTTGACGAAAAACCTGGTGGTGGTGCCGTTTTTCATCAGCGACGGTTTGCACACGCAGGAGGACATTCCTGTGTTGCTCGGCGAGCCAAAACCGGTCGTCGAACAACGGCTTGCCATCGGGCAGCCGACGTGGCGTAATCCGACAGAGAAGCACGGCAAACGGGTCTGGTATTCGCCCGCCGTCGGCAGCGAACCGCACATTGCCGACGTGATTTTGGAACGGGTGAAGGAAGCCTGTAGGAGTCGCGGTGACGAGACTAAAGGTGAATGAAAGTCAGAGACTCCTTACGTCGTCTCCTGCAAAGCAGAAAATGAATTTATGAACAAATTACGAATCGGGTTCCTGAGCACGGCCAACATTGGCCGCCAAAACTGGAAGGCAATCTTCAATTCCGGCAATGCCATGGTTGCCGCCGTCGCCAGTCGTGAGGCGGGGCGCAGCCGCGAATTCATTCGCAAATGCCAGGGCGAGTTTCCGTTTGCCGTCGAACCTGCCGCCCTCGGCAGTTATGAGGAACTGCTCGCGTCGAAGAACGTGGACGCGGTTTACATTCCGCTTCCGACCGGATTGCGCAAGGAATGGGTTTTGCGCGCGGCGGTGGCGGGCAAGCACGTCATTTGTGAAAAACCGTGCGGCGTCAGTTATGCCGACGTTCAGGCGATGACGGACGCCTGCCGTAAAAACCGCGTCCAATTCATGGATGGCGTGATGTTCATGCACAACCCGCGTCTGCCGCGCGTGCGTGAGGTTTTGGACGATGGCAAAAGCGTCGGCCCGGTGCGGCGGATTTCGTCAGCGTTTAGTTTTCTGGGCAGCGGCGGATTTTCCGACAACAACATCCGCGTGGACGGGCGGCTTGAGCCAGCCGGGTGCCTGGGTGACCTGGGCTGGTATTGCATCCGGTTCACACTTTGGGCGCTGCAATGGCAACTGCCGCACACCGTCACGGGCCGCATTCTTTCACAATCCGAACCGGTTGGCGGCCGCGTGCCCGCGCCCACCGACTTCTCCGCCGAACTTGTTTTTGACGGCGGCCTTTCGGTGGGGTTTTACTGTTCGTTTCTCGCCGCCCAGCAGCAATGGGTTTTCATCAGCGGCCGGGATGGGTGGCTGCGGATTCCCGATTTTGTCCACCCGTTCAACAGCCGCGAACCGGCTTTTGAAGTCAACCGGACGGAGATCCGTGTTCCGACGGCGGGCGCGCAAACGGCAACACCTGTTTCCGACCAGGGTGAGCTTGGCCACGCGACCGCGCAGAACACCATCATGGTACGCAACTTCGCCAACCAGGTGATTTCGGGCAAATTGAATGAAGAATGGCCGATGTGGGCGCTGAAAACACAACAAGTATTGGATGCGTGTTATGAATCGGCAAAGGCAGGCGGAAAGCCGGTGATGCTGGCGTCCAGGCTTTAACTTGCCGCCCGAAACAGGCAAGCCTGAACCGGCGCCGCGCATCTGGGAGCGCTGGCGTCTCGCCGGCTTGCAACACCGCCGGGGGACCAGCCTTCGCCGGCGGGACGCCAGCGCTCCCAGGAAATGTGATTTCCATCTTTCATCCTCCAGCTTCCATCCGCTATGCTTCGGTCGTGCCTTTTCGGAAGATCACCATCATTGGCGTCGGGTTGCTCGGCGGGTCCATCGGGCTGGCCGTCAAACGCCGGAAACTCGCCCGGCAGACCGCGGGGTTCGTCCGCCGCCGCGCCAGTCTGAAGGATTGTGAACGGGCAGGCGCGGTGGACTTTGCCACCCTCGATCTGCCGGCGGCGGTCTGGGACGCCGACCTCGTCATCCTATGCACCCCGCTGGGGCAGATGCGGTCGCGCGTCCGGGAAATGCTCCCGGCCTTGAAACGCGGCGCGATTGTCACCGACGTCGGCAGCGTCAAAACCAGCGTCGTCCGCGAACTGGAATCCTTGGTTGCCCGGGCCGGCGCGCACTTTGTCGGCAGTCATCCCATGGCCGGTGCGGAAAAGACCGGCGTCGCGGCGGCCCGTGCGGACTTGTTCGCCAACACGGTCTGCGTGGTCACGCCGACGCGGAATACGAACCGGACGGCGCTTAAAAAGGTGAAGCAATTCTGGACCGCTGTTGGTTCGCGGGTGCTGGAATTGAGGCCGGAAACCCACGATGCGCTCGTCAGCCGGTCAAGCCACCTGCCGCATGTGATTGCGGCCACACTGGCCAGCCATGTGCTGAACCCGGCGCACCCGAAACCTCAGGCCGCGCTGTGTGCCAACGGGTTTCGCGACACGACGCGCATTGCCTCCGGCTCGCCGGAAATGTGGCGTGATATCGCCCTGGCCAACCGCAAAAATCTGGTCAAGTCGCTCGACGCCTTCGTCGCCGATTTGCAAAAATTACAGCGCGTGGTGAAGGCGGGCGACGCCAGGGTGCTGGCGAAGTTTTTTGCAATGGCCAAACAGCGACGCGACGGCTGGTGCGCCGGCTGCGCCTCGCCGTCACCGGAATGAAACGAACCGTGATACGTGAAGCGTGAAACGTGAATCACGCATCACGCATCACGCATCGCGAAAATGGCTTTGCCTGATCTCATCGAAATCGTGCCGCTCGACAAACCGGTCCGGGCGGAAATCACCGTGCCGGGGTCGAAAAGCATCACCAACCGCGCGCTCATCCTGGCGGCGCTGGCGGACGGCGAGACAGTTTTGACCGGCGCGCTGTGGAGCGAGGACACGCAAATCATGGTCGAGTGTCTTCAGGAACTCGGCTTCATGGTGAACGTGGAGCCGGACCCCAACGAGGCCTGCAATCGCACCATCACGGTCTATGGCGACGGTGGCCGGGTGCCGCCGGGCGGCACGGAACAGCAGCCGATGGAATTGTTCGTGGGCAACGCCGGCACGGCGGCGCGGTTTCTGGCGGCATTTGTGTGCTTGGGCAAGGGAGTTTACCGGCTGCACGGCGTGCCGCGGATGCACGAGCGCCCACAAAAAGCCTTGTTTGATGCGCTGCGGCAGCTTGGCTATCGCGTGGAATCGGAAAATGGGAATGACAAGCTGCCAGCAAAAGTCTTTGGGCGTGAAACTGCATCTGATTTAAAGCGGAACATAGAGCCTTTCGTTGCTAAATATCAGGAAATGCTGACCGGCGAAAAGAAACGCTCGTGCAAGGTAAGCATCGAAGAAAGCTCGCAATTTGCGTCGGCGCTGCTGCTCTGCGCCAAAGCCGGCGGCTGGAAGGTGGAAGTGGTCGGTGAAAATGCGGAAGAATCGCCGTACGTGGCGATGACGGCGAAGATGATTGAGGCGTTTCCGAAGTGCGGCAAATTTCAAATCGAGCCGGATGCGTCGAGTGGGAGTTATTTCCTGGCGGCAGAGTGTTTTGTCCAGCAACCTGAGTTTTTTGAATACTCGGAAAAGTTCGGGATACCGCTGAGGACTCAACTGTTAAACCCAGTCAAAGTTGCTCACTGGCCTGAATCGGGATGGCAAATAGACGAAAAGTTTCCCGGAGTTTTGCTCTGGACCTCAAGCTTGCAAATCGGACTTGCTATGGAACGGGCCCAACAACGGCCTGACGCAGAACAAATGAAAAGTCTAAGCATGCCTTGCACAGAAAGCGTCGTTTCGCGTCAAAGGGATTTAGGTGATAGCATCATGACCGCCGTCGTTCTGGCCCCGTTCTCCATAAAGGCGGTCCACTTCGCCGACCTTGGCCGCCTGCGCGTCCAGGAAACCGAGCGCGTGGTGGCGTTGCGAACGGAATTGACCAGGTGCGGCGCGAAAGTCGTCGAGGAAGGCGACACGCTGACGGTTTATCCTTCGAAGCTTCACGGCGCGGAGATTGAGACGTACAATGACCATCGCATGGCGATGTGTTTTGCAATTCTGGGATTGAAAGTGCCGGGCATTAAAATCAAGAATCCGGTGTGCGTGAAGAAGACATTTCCGAACTTCTTCCAAAAACTGGCCGCGCTGCCGCCCAATGGGCTGGGCGCGACGATTTTGGATGCGAAGACGGGACGGAGGCTGGGAATCGAAGATTTGTTTGCGGATTGAAAGCAGCCGCGTTCGTGAGAACGCGGTCGGCCCGAAAAAATAATTTTGTCCGCCGTTTCACAGCGGCGGCTACGAGGAAAAAACTTGAAACAACCGATTGTCATTGCGATTGACGGGACGAGCGCGAGCGGCAAGAGCACGAACGCGAAACTCGTGGCCCGGGCGCTCGGCTACGTCTATGTGGACACCGGCGCGATGTACCGCACGCTGGCGTGGCATTGCCTGCAAAAGCGGATTGATGTGCATGACGCCAAGGCCGTCGCCGCCGCGTGCCGCAAATGGAAGACGTCGCTGATTTGCGTGGACGGCCGGGTGCGATTGCTGGTGGACGGTTATTTCCCGGAAAAGGAAATCCGCACGCCTGAAACCGCCGCCGCCGTGCCGCACGTCGCGGCGGTGCCGAAAGTGCGCGAATGGATGAAGAAAAAGCAGCGCGAGTGCGTCCGGTTCGGCAACCTGGTCATGGAAGGCCGCGATATCGGGACGAATGTATTTCCGGAAACGGATTTCAAATTTTACCTCGACGCCCATCTGGATGAACGCTCGCGCCGCCGCGCCGCCGATGGCGTCCAGGAAAACCTCGCGGCGCGCGACCAGCGCGACAGTCAGCGCGCCTCGGCGCCGTTGATGATTGCGCTGGGCGCCAAGGTCATCAACAATTCGAACCTGACTTCCGAGCAGACGAGCGGTTTGATCCTGGCGGAAGTCCGCAAGCGCCTGGCGGCAAAATGAATCCTTCCTACCGCCTCGGCTGGATCGGTTTTCGCGCGCTGTACCGGTTTTATTTCCGCTGGCGCGTCTTCAACGCGGAACGCGTGCCGCCCACCGGCCCGGTCATCCTGGCCTCAAACCATGCGAGCTTTCTCGACCCGCCGCTGGTCGGCTCGGGATTGCACCGGCCGATCAACTATCTCGCGCGCGAAAGCCTGTTCCGGTTTCCCGGCATCGGCGCGCTGTTGCGGTCGTGGCAGTCCGTGCCGGTGGACCGCGACGGCGGCGGCGCGGCGGGATTGAAGGCCATCCTCGACCGGTTGCTGGCCGGCGGCGGGATCATTTTGTTTCCCGAAGGCACGCGCACGCGCGATGGCCGGTTGCAGCCCGCGCGCTCCGGCATCGGGCTGGTGGTTATCAAATCCGACGCGCCGGTCATACCGGTGCGGACCTTTGGCACGTTTGAGGCCTACGGGCGGCACGTCAAATTTCCCCGGCCCAGACGGGTGGCGGTGAAATACGGCCGGCCGATGCAATTTGAAACGCTGCGCGCCGAGGCAAAGAATTGTTCCAAGGCGCGACTCAAGGAAATCTACCAGCAAATCGCCGACGAAATCATGGCGGCGATTGCCAGGCTGGAGCCGCGAGAGGATTAAGAAATCCTCCTCGTCCTCGTCGTCCTCGTGATCGAAAATGGAAAATCGATGACGAGGAGGAGGACGAGAACGATTAAATTCCCAAATTCGACAGGGTGTTGCTGATGGCGTTGACGATTTGGACGAGTTTGGGATGCGATTGCTCAAAGCCATCCACGGATGACTTCAATCCCTGAAGCGAATGCTGGAGCGACTCCGGGTTCTGGCTGGTGCGCGTGGCTTCGTGGGCGGAGAGCTGCGCGAAGCCGGCGATGCTTTCGGCCTGCTCGTCGTGCGTTTTCTCCAGCGCGCCGACCTCGGACTTGAGCTGGCCAAGCAACTGGAGCAGCTCGCGCTTGCGCTCCTCGCTTACGGCTCCCGCGTCGCGGACCTTCGCCTCAATTTCGCCGATGGTTTTTTCGATCATTGTTTAAACATTATTCGCTGCCAAAAATTCGGCAAGCACGTTTACCATCGGCCCACTTTCGGCAAAACCGGCCGGACGAGATCCCAGATGTTTTCGCAGACCACTTCGACGGGCGCGGCGCCGTTGACCACGCGCACGCGGTCGGGCTCGGCGGCGGCAATGGCCTCGTAACCCTGGGCCACGCGCGCAAAGAAATGCTGGTCGCCCTCCTCCAGCCGGTCGCGGACAAAGGGCAGGGTGGATTGGCGCGATTGCAGGCGTTCGGCGCTGACCTCCGGCGGCACGTGCAGCAGCAGGGTCAGGTCCGGCCGCGTTTCTCCGACGGCAAAATCAATCACCCCTTTGACCAGCTCCAGATCCAGGCCCCGGCCGTATCCTTGATACGCCGTCGTCGAATCGTAGAAGCGGTCGGACAGGACAATTTCGCCGACCGCCAACGCGGGGCGGATGGTTTCGCGGACGAGCTGGGCGCGGCTGGCATTCATCAACAGCAGTTCGGTTTCGTAGGTCATGGTCACGTTCACTTTGCTGTGCTTGAGGGTGTGGCGGATTTCCTCGCCGATGGGGGTGCCGCCCGGTTCGCGCAGGGTGCGGACCCGATGGCCCAGCGCGCGCAGCCGTTGCGCGAGCAGCTCGATCTGCGTGGATTTGCCGCAGCCTTCCGTGCCTTCAAAGGTGATGAACAGGCTCTTCGTCATTTACGATTTATGATTTACGATTTACGCGCCGCTCGAAAGTTCAAAGCGTATTTTAAGTACGTGTGTTTCGTGTGTTTCGTGGTTCAAATCTTTTTCAACTTCGGGCCTTTGGGCGTGTCTTCGATGATCCAGCCTTTGCTCCGTATTTGTTCCCTAATGACATCAGCATATTGAAAATTTTTCGCATTTTTCGCCTGCATTCTATCCATGACAAGTTTTTGAATTTCCTTTGGAATTTTTTCTTCCCCTCCAATATCTGCCGCGAATCCAATAGGAAGTCCAATTCCTCGAGCATACGCTGTATTATCCGTCAAGTGTGCAGGAATTTTAAGGTCAAAATTTAGTCCAAATATTTCATCCAATTTTTTCCATGTGCCTAGTGCAACAATCGCTTGCTCTGAAGAGAGTTTTCCTTGTGCAATTGCGCGGTTCAAGTCACGAATCCATCCGAAGATTACTCCCCACGCTTTTGAAATGTTCAAATCATCGTCAAGTGCAGTTGTAAATATGTCGATGATCGCTGGGTCTGGCAAGGTATCAATACCTTCTTTGTGTTTAAGTATGGGTTCTGCAATTTCAAGAAGTTTTTCTAAGCATTCTTTGATTCGTGCCAGTGCGGTTCGTGTGCCCTGTAAGCCGTCGAGCGTGAAGTTGAACGTCTCGCGATAGTGGGCGGTGAGCAGGGAATAACGAATTTCGCGGCCGGTGAAACCTTTCGCCAGCAAATCGCGCAGCGTAAAAAAATTGCCGAGCGATTTGCTCATTTTCTTGCCTTCCACGAGCAGGTGCGCGCCGTGCAGCCAGTATTTAACAAACGGTTTGCCGGTCGCGCCTTCGCTCTGGGCGATTTCGTCCTCGTGATGCGGGAAAATCAGATCTTCACCGCCGAGGTGCATGTCAAAGCTTTCCCCGAGCACCTTCATGCTCATGGCCGAACATTCGATGTGCCAGCCAGGCCGGCCTTCGCCGAACGGGCTGGGCCAGAAAACCTCGCCGTCCTCCGGCACGCGCGCCTTCCAGAGCGCAAAATCAGCCACGGATTCCTTGGCATATTCGTCGCTTTTGATCCGTTCACCCGCCCTCATTTCGTCGAAATTGAGCTTGAGCAGCCGGCCATAGGTGCAGCCGCAGCCGCGGTATTTTTCGATGCCGAAATAGATCGACCCGTCGGCGGCCCGGTAGGCGATGCCACGGGCAAGGAGTTTTTCGATGAGGGCAATGATTTCGGGAATGTGCTCCGTGGCGTGCGGCGTGTGGTGCGGCAGGCGGCAATTGAGCGTTTTCAAATCCGCGAGGAACGCGGCCTCGTACTGGCCGGTGAATTCGCGGAGGGAGGTCTTAATTTCCCGGACACGCTTGATGATTTTGTCCTCGACGTCGGTGATGTTCATCACGTGGGTGACGGCGTGGCCCTGGAACTCGAGGGTGCGGCGGACGAGGTCGCCAAAGACGAACGTGCGCCAGTTGCCGATATGCGCGAAGTCATAGACGGTGGGTCCGCAGCAATACAGGCCGACCTTTTTACCTGCGGGATCCAACGGCGTGAACTCCTGAATCGAGCGCGACAGCGTGTTGAACAGTTTCAGGGCCATTTGCGTTTGCGCCGCAAAGTTAAGGTGTCACGCGCGAAAGAAAAGCGGAAATTACTTTTGCGCCGGCGGATTGTCTGGCCCCGAGGGGCGGGGTTGCAACCGCTGGCAACGTTCGACGAACAGGAAAAACACGCCGGGGCCGAAGCAGAGCAGCATGACAGAAATGCCGGTGACGATACCCCAGAACGTGCCGAGGGGCGCGCAGCAGTCGCCGCGCCGGCGGACGATGATGTGGCTGGGGACGGCGACAAGGAGTTCGAGGATGCTGCCGCGCAGAAGCCAGCGGGTGATGCGTTTGAGCAGCGAGTCCGGATCGTCGGATCTGGCGAAGCTGCGAAGGATGACGGCCCAGATGACCCAGAAAGCCAGCCCGATGATTGCCGCCCCCATTTCAGTGGAGAAATCGGTGGGTGACACCTGATTGGGCTTGAAGGGCAGAAAGTAACCGAAAAAATTGGCGCCATCTTCCTGGAAGTAGAGCATCAGCAGGGAAAGCAGGGCGCCGAAGGCAAGGGTGGCGAGGAAGAACGCCGTGACGATGACCGGAACCTTCAAGGGCCGTCGCGCGGGCAGGCGGCGTTCGGCGATGTCAATGGGCAGCAGGAGCAGGAGCGCCTGTCCGGCAATGAGCACGGCCAGCCAAAGCCAGTAGCCCCAGCGCAGATAAACTTTCAGCGCCTCCAGCAAACTGACGCCTTTTTCCGACCAGCCGTTGAAGGCGATCCAGATGGCGGGAACGGTCAGCAGCAGCAGTGCGACGGCATAAAGCAATACGGTAAGGATGGCCCAGCGTTTCATGGTGGCTTGAATTCAGCCATGAGATCCAACACCGCGCCAGCGAAATCGGTGCATGATTTTTCATTAATTCTGATTTTAGCCGCTTGCAAAATCGTCATTCCAACGCCAGACTTTGCCGAGGAAAATTAAAACCGACATTCGATAAAGAAGCACATGAGCAAGGAAGCAAAACTGGAGTTGGACGGAAAGGCATACACGTTGCCGACGTTTGAAGGCACCGAGGGCGAGAAGGCGGTGGATATTTCGTCGCTGCGCGCGAACACCGGCTATATCACGATCGACGACGGCTACGGCAACACGGGTTCGTGTGTCAGCAAGATCACGTTCATTGACGGCGACAAGGGCATCCTGCGTTACCGCGGCATTCCCATCGAGGAGCTGGCGGAGAAATCCAACTTCATCGAGACGGCGTATCTCATCATTTACGGCGACCTGCCGAACCGCGCGCAACTGAAACGTTTTTCGGACCTGCTCACCGACAACCAGTTCCTGCACGAGGACATGAAGTTTCATTTCGAGGGTTTTCCCACGGGCGCGCATCCGATGGCGATCCTGTCGGCGATGATCAACGCGGCGAGCTGCTTTGACGAGCGCCTGATGCGCTGGAAATGGGGCGAGACGAAGGATTTTGACGTTTACGTGGCGCGGCTGATTTCGCAGGTGCGCACGATTGCGGCGTATTCGTTCCGCAAATCGCGCGGGTTGCCGCTGATTTACCCGAAGAAGGCCTACAAATACACGGCCAACTTCCTGCACATGCTGTTCTCGACGCCGTACGAGGATTTTGAATTGAAACCCGAGGTGGTGAAGGCGCTGGACCTGATCTTCCTGCTGCACGCGGACCACGAACAGAATTGTTCCACCTCCACGGTGCGCATGGTGGCGTCGAGCCAGGCGAACCTGTTTGCCAGTTGCGCCGCGGGCGTGTGCGCGTTGTGGGGGCCGCTGCACGGCGGCGCGAACCAGGCGGTGATCGAGATGCTGGAGGAAATCCACCGCGAAGGCGATGACGGCTCAAAATTCATCACGGCGGCGAAGGACAAAAACAGCGGGCGCAAGCTCATGGGCTTCGGCCACCGTGTCTATAAAAATTACGACCCGCGGGCCAAGATCATCGCCAAGGCCTGCGACGAAGTTTTGTCCAAGTTGCACATCAATGACCCGTTGCTGGACATCGCCAAGCACCTGGAAGCGGTGGCGCTCAAGGATCCGTATTTCATCGAGCGGAAGCTGTATCCGAACGTGGATTTTTACAGCGGCATCATCATGCGGGCGCTCGGCATTCCGGTGGAGATGTTCACCGTGATTTTTGCGATTGGCCGGATGCCCGGCTGGATTGCGAATTACAAGGAAATCATGGAGGAGCCGAAGAGCCGGATCTACCGTCCGCGGCAGATTTATACCGGGCGCACCCTCAATCAGTACGTGCCGCTGGCCGAGCGCAAATAGCAGCGTAAAAACAGGACACCAGGGCAAAATGGGCGGAGGAGGGGTGGATTTTATTTTCTCAATTTTGGGCACTGTTTTGCCGGCGGGAAGGCATAAATCCTGCTCTTTTCAGGCAAAATCTGAATGAAGAAAATCCTGGTCATAGACGATGAGGAATGGTTGCGCGAAATGATTCACCTGGCGCTGAAGCAAAAGGGCTTTGAAATCATCGAAGCCATCAATGGCGCGGACGGCATTGAAAAGGCGCGCAAGGAACTGCCCGACCTCATCCTGTGCGACGTGAACATGGAAAAGGTGGACGGCTACCTGACCTTGTCCTCGCTGCGCACGGAAGCCCCCACAGCCTCCATCCCGTTCATCCTGATGACCGGCCTGGCGGACAACGCGGGCATGCGGCACGGCATGGAATTGGGCGCCGACGACTACCTGCCGAAACCGTTCACCACCGATGCGCTTTACGCCGCCGTGGACGCGCGCCTGAAAAAGGCCCAGACCGTGCGCGATGAAGCCGAGCGCAAGCTCGCCCATTTGCGCGACAACATCAGCCTGATGCTGCCGCATGAATTGCGCACGCCGCTCAATGGCATCCTGGCCTACGGCGAAATTCTCGCCGCCGACGCCACCAAGCTCAAACCCGCCGAGATTGCTGAAATGGGCCATGTCGTCCACCAGTCCGGCAAACGGCTGGAACGGCTCATCGAAAACTTTTTGATTTACGCGCAACTGGAACTGGTCGCTGCCGACCCGAACAACGTCAATGCCCTGCGCACCGGCCGGACGGAACATCCCGTGGAATTGATTCAGAAGCATGCCGCGGCCCAGGCGACGTTCACGAATCGTTCCCCCGATTTGTCCTTCGAGCTGGCGGACATTTCCGTGCCGATCGCCGAGGAATATCTGAGCAAGATCGTGGATGAACTCGCCCAAAACGCCTTCAAGTTTTCCGATCCCGGCTCGCCGGTCCGCCTGACGCTGGCCGAGGCGTTCAACGCCATCACGCTGACCATCAGCGACCAGGGCCGCGGATTTTCCACCGAGCAAATCACGCGCGTCGGCGCTTACATGCAGTTCGATCGCAAGATGCAGGAACAGCAGGGGCTGGGACTCGGCCTCGCCATCACCAAACGGCTCGTCGCTTTGCACGGCGGCACCCTTTCCATTGCCAGTGAACCGAATGCGGGTGCCGTGATTTCGGCCAAATTCCCGAAGACGAAAACCGGAGCGGTTGACGGCGAGGTGCAAACTCAAAACGGCAGTCTGCCGTAGAGCAAAACCAGTCCGCGCCCGGCGACTTCGGCCAGCAGGAACACCAGCGCGATTCCCACGACCGGCGCAAAATCCGCCTTGCCCACCCGCAGCGGCACCGCGTGCAGCGGCGACAGCAATGTTCGCGCTTCGGCATTCAGGTAACCCCAGAACGGATGTTTGCCAAAATAAATGTAACTGTTCAACAAATGCAGGGCGAGCAGCGCGCCGGCAATGTATTTCCAGGCCAGATAACTTCCCAGCCCGATGACCAGGGCTTCTTCGATGCGGTGCGCCGGCGAAACGGGTTCGGGAATGACCTGCTGCCAGGCTAGCAACCAGCTCGCCAGCCACCAAAAAACCGCCGTGACGATCAACGGCAGGAGGAATTTTGCCCAGCGCGGCCAGCGATCAATTCCTCCCAGGGGCATCCGCACCAGGCGGTGAAAGGGCAGGGGTTCCGGCCCGGCCAGGATGGAAAGCAGCACCAACCAGAGATAAAACACACCGAGCATCAGTCCAAAGCTGAGGCCCGAAAACAGGGTCATGCGGACAAATGAGTTGCTGGCAAACGCGGGAACAATCACGCCCAGGTCCAGGGTTCCCGCCCAGACCGGCTTGGCGGCCGAACCGATCTGCCAGTAGATCACCGCGCGCAGCAGCAGCAGCCCAGCCAGCGCCGCCAGCAGATGCCAACGACGCAGACGCTGCGGCTCGGCCCGCCGCAGCGTGCCAATCAGTGTCGCGGGCGTCCGTTTGCCAAGCGGATCGAAACGCACCGAACGCCAGTTGAGCCACAGCAGCAGGCCGGCAAGATTTAAAATGAAATCAATCAGAGCCATGAGACGTGATTCGTGAAACGTGATACGTGATGCCTGACGGATGCGCAATGCCGAATCGCGCTTTACGTTTCACGCCTCACTTCTCACATCATCTTCAACAGCGTGTCCGCCATTTCCGACGGGGTAACGGCGACACCAATGCCGGCGGCCTTGAATGCCGCGATTTTGGCCTCTGCCGTACCCTTGCCGCCGCTGATAATGGCGCCGGCGTGCCCCATGCGGCGCCCGGGAGGCGCGGTCGTTCCGGCAATGAATCCCGCCACCGGCTTTTTGCAGTTCTGTTTGATCCACTCGGCGGCCTCTTCCTCGGCGCTGCCGCCGATTTCACCAATCATGATGATGCCATGCGTGTCCGGGTCGGCATTGAACAATTTGATCACGTCGAGATGCGACGTGCCGTTCACCGGGTCGCCGCCGATGCCGACGCACGTGCTCTGGCCCGCGCCGCGGGTGGTGAGCTGCCACACAGCCTCATACGTCAGCGTGCCGCTGCGGGAGACGACGCCGACGTGCCCCTTTTTATGGATGTAACCGGGCGCGATGCCGATGCGGCAGCCGCCATGGGAATCCTTGCCTTCGCCGGGCGTGACGACGCCGGGACAGTTCGGGCCGATGAGCCGGGTGGGCCGGCCTTCCAACGCGCGCTTTACCCGGATCATGTCCCGCACAGGAATGCCTTCAGTAATGGCGACGACCAGTTCGAGCCCGGCGTCCGCGCCTTCAAGAATGGCGTCCGCGGCGAAGGGCGGGGGAACGAACAAGGCGGAAGCCGTCGCGCCGGTCTGCTTCACCGCCTCGGCTACCGTGTCGAAAATGGGGACCTTTTTCCCGCCGTGCTCGAAAATCTGGCCGCCTTTGCCGGGGGTAACGCCGGCGACGACCTGTGAGCCGTAGTCAATGGAGAGTTGGGCATGCCGCGCGCCGAAGCTGCCGGTGATGCCCTGAACGAGGACCTTGGTGTTGGATTTGACGAGAATAGACATGGGAAATTAGTTCTGGTTTTGCTGCTTTTTGATTTCTATCAAATATTTCACTGTGATTCTGTCGTGATCGCGGTTCATTGCTTCTTTTGCACGGATCAACGCGTCGATGTCAAGAATCCGGCATTTGCCATACGGCAATTCCACTTCAATACTGTGTTTCCAAACTGCTTCAAAGCTGCCGATGCCTAGGACTTCGCCCAGGCAATCAACTACTCCGAGGTCGGTCTTCAAATACAAATTTTTCAGGCTGGCACACTGTTCCGGCGTCAGTGCCAGGGGCAAATCCGGCTGTGAGCGATGCACTGGATGCAAATCCACAAATGCCTTCTGGATGCGCATCAAGTTCGCTTCGCTGAACCGGCAGCAAATATCCACGTCTCGCGTGACCAGGGTGACGCCATGCGCCACCGCCGCGAATCCGCCAACCAAAACGAACTCGGCTTGCGACGAAATCAATCTTCGCGTCAGTTCACTTAGGTTTTGCATTTCGCATCTCCATTGCGCCACGCAAAGACTCCGCAAAATTCAACGCATCATCATTGGCCTGCATCCGTTCCCACGGTGTTTTCGCCAAACTATCCTTCAGCAGTGACAAATCAATGTCGCGGTCAGCAACCGCAAGAGAAGCAAGCGGGGCTTCTTTTAAAGAAGATTCTTCGTTGTGGTTTTGTTCCGTCATGGCTGCTTCGCGTTCCGTTTGTGGATGCAAATCGTGTTGCCGTCGGGATCGGAAATGAAGGCCATGCGGCAAACGGGTGTGGAAAACGGTTCCATCCGGAATTTCACGCCGTGGGCGCGCAGATGTGCAATCTCGGCGTCAAAATCCTCGACCTCCAGCCCGACAGAGCAGCCGTCCGGTCGCGGCGTCCAATCCGGTGCGCCGCAACCCAAGGACAAAGTACCGCCGGCGATGTCGTACTCGGTCCACTGCATCCCGCCGGGTTCACCGACGGTATGGGTGGGTTTCAGGCCGAGCACACCCCCGTAGAACTTGCGCGCCCGGGCCATGTCGGTGACGGGGTAACAACTGAACGCAATTTCGGTAATCTTCAGCATGACAAATTATGTGTCAGTTGGCGTCTCATCCCACCGATTGTCAGGAGCATAGCCACAAAGCCAATTCAAAGCAAAATGCCTTTCAAAGGCGATAGACCTGATTGAGGACCATTCTTCGGTTGTTAAATCACGATACGCTTTTCCAATGGCAGCAAAATCTTCACCGATGATTTCCAAAGAGTCCTTTTCATTCGCTGCTTTTGCGGTGAAGCGAACAATTTCGTCGTAACTTTTGAACTGTGGAATCTCCGCCGGAAACGGGCGTTTCTCTTCGATCAGTTCTCGTGTGCGACTGCGCCAGTGCCAAAGCTCGGCTAAAGAACGGCCTTTTTCGATTGTTTTCTTATCAAGCAATTTTGCACTGATTAAAAAATTAAGAATATTTTCATGGGGGATTTGTTTCATCAAGTCAGGGTTGGCCTGGCGATCGAAAGGAAGTAATTCTGGAATAATTCCCAGTGCCCACATCAAGGTCATGACAGATTCCATCCGCCAGGATGCGTTAACAGTTTGTTGTTGAGTCAAGTCGAGGGGATGTGTTGAAAAAAACTTTACTTCTTTATCCGTCATGAATTCCCACAATCCCAATTTGCGCAAGCTGTCAGAAAGTCCGCCTGCCGCCTGCTGCATTTTTATTCTAAATTGCTGTTGATCTGATTCAGTCCATTTTTCGTATGCCATTCTCAAAATCGGTGGCATTGCAAGAGCTTGGACAACCTCATATTTAATTATGATTAGTCTTCGCGCAACTTCATCTGATTTTGGTCCGGGCATAACTTCTATTTTCCCACAACCTTAACCACCTTCTGCGCCGCGTCGGCTATCGAATTGCCGGTGATGAGCGTCAGACCGGTTTTCTCTTGGGCAAACCCCGGCACGCGCCTTAAAAGCTTTGCCGCCGACCATTGCAGGCGGTGTCGCAAACCGCGATGGCCGGGCAACCGGTTGGTGGCTTCACGCGTCATCTGTTCGCGCAGGGCATCGCGCTTGCGCTTCGATTGCTCGTGTTGTTCGGCCAGTTCAATCATTTGTTTCTGCAATTCCACCAACCGACGATAAGGCTCCAGGTCTTCGGCGACCATTTTCACTCCCGGCTCCTTTTTCCAGCTCCGTGCCATGCGTCCTGATCCGTCAAAATGCCTGTTTCCCAACCGCCTTGACCACCTTCTGCGCCGCGTCGGCCATCGAATCGCCGGTGATGAGCGTCAGGCCGGATTCGGCCAGCGTTTTCTTTCCGGCGACCACATTGTTGCCTTCCAGCCGGACGACCAGCGGCAGTTTCAGGCCGGTTTCTTTCACCGCGGCAACGATGCCGGTGGCGATGACGTTGCAGTCCATAATGCCGCCGAAAATGTTCACCAGAAGGCCCTTCACGTTGGGATCCTGCAGGATGATTTTGAACGCCGCTGCGACCTGTTCCTGGCTGGCGCCACCGCCCACGTCGAGAAAGTTCGCCGGCATGCCGCCGAAATGCTGGATGATGTCCATCGTGGCCATGGCGAGGCCGGCGCCATTGACGAGGCAGGCGATGTTGCCGTCGAGCTTGATGTAATTCAGGTTGAACTTGCTCGCCTCGATTTCCAGCGGCGCCTCCTCGTTCAGGTCGCGCATTTCCTGGATGTCCTTGTGGCGGTAAAGGGCGTTGTCATCGAGCGAAATCTTGGCGTCAAGCGCCACCATCGTTTCCTTGCCGTCGGGCAGTTCCACCACGCACATCGGGTTGATCTCGACGAGCGACGCGTCGCATTCCCACCACGTGTTGAAAACGCCGGTGACAAATTTGGCGGCGGCATTGAACAAATCGCCCTTGAGGCCGAGCGCGGCGTCAATTTTGCGCGCCTGGTAGGGCATGATGCCCATGGCGGGATCAATCCATTCCTTGAAAATTTTCTCCGGCGTTTTGGCGGCGACCTCCTCGATGTCCATGCCGCCTTCGGTGCTGGCCATGACCAGCGGACGGCCGGTGGCGCGGTCGAGCAGGACGGCCAGGTAAAATTCCCGTTTGATTTTAGCGCCGCTGGCGATGAGCAGGGTCTGCACGCGCCGGCCTTCCGCGCCGGTCTGCTTGGTGACGAGCACGTTGCCGAGCATGTTTTTGGCGTGCGCCACCGCCTCGTCCACCGACGCGGCGACCTTCACGCCGCCTTGAAAGCCGGTCGAGAACGTGCCTTTGCCGCGCCCGCCGGCGTGGATCTGCGATTTGACAACGACACGTGCGCTGCCGGCGGCGGTGATTTTTTCCGCCGCGGCGCGGACTTCCCCGATGTTTTTGGCGGGGATTTCCAGCGGAACGGCGACGCCGTATCTGGCGAGCAGTTGTTTGGCCTGATATTCGTGGATGTTCATTTCAAAAATTAACCCGCCGCATTAAAAACGATTGCGCCTGAAAATCAAACTTTTAAGAACAATATCCATCAGCCGGCCGGCCGCCGTTGTTCCTGTTGACCGGAAGGGCAGGTACCGTAGAAACTATCTCCGTGTTGCGACACGAAATTTCAAATCATTGGGTATTCCGCGAGGATGCAAAAGACCAGTTCCATCCCGCCCGGGTGCCGGGGTGCGTGCACACCGATCTCATGAGGAACGGGCTCATCCCCGATCCTTTTTTCGGCACCAACGAACAGGAATTGCAGTGGATCGGCGAGCAGGACTGGATTTATCAGACGACTTTCGATCTGCCGGAGGACTTTCTGAAACAGACAAACGTGGAACTGGTGTTTCGGGGACTGGACACCTACGCGGCCGTGACGCTCAACGGTTCGTCCATCCTCACGGCGAACAATATGTTCCGCGAGTGGCGAATCCCCTGCAAACCGCTGCTCCAGGAAAAGGGAAATGCGCTCGTCGTCCGGTTCCGCAACGTTTTCGCCGAGACGCTGCCGAAATATCAAAGCGCCCCGTACCGGCTGCATGCGTTCGGCACGAACGACCAGGCCGACGTGAAGCTCGCGATGTATTCGCGCAAGGCGCAGTTTCATTACGGCTGGGATTGGGGCCCGCGGCTCATCACGTGCGGCATCTGGCGCCCGGTGCTGATAGAAGCCTGGAGCGGCCTCCGCATCAAAAGTGTGTTTGTGCAGCAGCAGAAGGTCTCCGCCGCCGGGGCCGACATCATTTCCGTGCTGGAGGTTTTGTCGGACGCGCCGCAGCGCGCGCGGATTTCCGTGAAGATGGATTCGATCCAATTGAATGCGGAGGAACACCCGTTGCAGCAGGGACTCAATCGAATCACGGTCAAAGGCCATCTCGACAAGCCCGCGCTGTGGTGGACCAACGGACTCGGCGGCCAGCCGCTCTACCATTACCTGGCGCAGGTCGAGGCGGCCGGCGTGAAGGCGGTTGATGACTACTCCGCGAGGATTGGCGTCAGGTCATTGGAAATTGTCCGCGACCGGGACGCGTCCGGGACTTCCCTCTACGTCCGGCTTAACGGCGTGCCGGTTTTCATGAAGGGCGCGAATTATGTGCCGCTGGATAACTTTCAGAACCGGGTGACGCGGGACCGGTATGAATACATCCTCCGTTCCGCCGTCGAGGCGCACATGAACATGCTGCGGATCTGGGGCGGCGGGATTTACGAGGAGGACATATTTTACGATCTCTGCGATCAGCATGGCCTCCTGATCTGGCACGACATGCAGTTTGCCTGCGCGACCTATCCCGTGGACGAAGCGTTCCGGCAAAATGTGCGGCAGGAAATCATTGAAAATATCACCCGCCTGCGCAACCACGCCTCGATTGCGCTCTATTGCGGCAACAACGAGAACGAAGTCTGCTGGCATCTGGCCTGGAAAAAACTGTGTTCGCCGGAAATCAAGGCGCGGCACGAACAGGGTATCCGGACGTTGTATCACGAAACCGTTGGGCAGGCGGTGCGCGAGACGGACCCGACGCGCTATTACCATCCGACCAGCCCGAACGCGGGGTTTGCCGACATCCCGTACGGCGAAGGCGACATTCATTATTGGGGCGTGTGGCATGGGAAAGAACCGTTCGAGAAATATCCGGACAACATCGGCCGCTTCGTGAGCGAATATGGATTTCAGTCCTACCCTGAATTATCCACCGTGAAAAAATTTGCCGGGCCAAAAGACCGCGAATTGCATTCCCCGGTGATGCTGGCCCACCAACGTTGCATGGCCGACGAACGCAAGGACAAGGAATACGGAAACCGGCTCATCCAAACTTACATGGACCAGTGGTACCGCAAGCCAAAGGATTTTGAAGCGTATCTTTATGTCAGCCAGGTGATGCAGGCGGACGGCGTGCGGCTCGGCATGGAAGCGCACCGGCGGGCGATGCCCTGTTGCATGGGTTCACTCTACTGGCAGATCAACGACTGCTGGCCGGTCGCTTCGTGGTCGAGCATCGATTACTTCGGCCGCTGGAAGGCATTGCATTACAGCGCGCGGAGGACTTTCGCGCCGGTCGTCATCTCGCCGGTGATGAAGGAAAATGAAACGCAATTTTACATCGTATCCGACCGGCTGGACCCGCTTGATGCGGTGCTGGAGATTGTGGTGCTCGACTTCGGCGGGAAAGAAGTCAGCCGGCGGACGCAGCCCGTCGCCGTGGCGGCGAACACGTCCGGGCTGCATCTGACTTTGACGAGGGAGCAACTGACGCGGGGCCAAGACGAGGCGCAGCTGGTGATTGTTTCGCGATTGAAGGAGGAGAAGGGGATTATTGCCGAGGACCTGAGGTGTTTTTGTCTGCCGAAGGATCTGAAACTTTCCCCTCCACAGATTACGCCGGGAATCACGAAATCGAAGGACGGGTATTCGATTGAACTTTCCTGCCGGTCCTTTGCCCGGAACGTGATGCTGGCCTGCGGTGATGACGAGGGCTTTTTCTCCGATAACTATTTCGACCTGCTTCCGGGCGAAACAAAGCTGGTGAACTATCGGACTTCCCTGGATGAAGAGACGATGAAACAGCAACTCACGACGACCAGCCTGATGGACAGTTACGACTGATCCGCCGCCGGACAAATTACTTTCGTCCGGCGGGAGATGCGGGCAGACTGGGGAAACAATGAATGTATTTTTGACCGGCGGAACGGGTTTCATCGGTTCGTATGTAGCCATGGAACTCGTGAAACAGGGACATCACGCCACCATCCTGGCCCGCAACCGTAACAAGGTGCCGGAACTCAACAAAATCAGCGCGCTCGAAATCGTGCAAGGCGACATCACCGATCTTAAGCTGCTCGGGGAAATGGTCGCCGGAAAGGATGCCTGCATCCTGGTCGCGCTGAACTACACGAAGAAAACCGGGTGGGAAGTTCTCCTTGATGACACACTCCCGACCGTGTTCCTGTCCGACGCGGCGGCGGCGGCGAAGGTGAAACACTTCATCTACACTTCGTCCACGGCGGCGAATGACAGCCTATACATGGGCGCACGGGACGAGGCGGAGAAAGATCTCAAAAGCGTCACCGCCACCACGAAGCAGCATCCGGCCACATTCTACGGCGCGACCAAGGCGGCCAGCGAAAATTATCTCGTCGCGCAGTCCCATGTTTCACCGATGCGGGTCAACATCATCCGGCCGGGTTACGTTTTCGGGAATCCCGTGGTCGAGGGCGGCAGCGTGGAAGGCGACACGCGCTTTCGCGACATCGTCCGGAACGCCGTGCAGAACAAGCCCATCACCGTAACCAAGCACGACGGCACACAATTCATCTGGGCGGGGGACCTGGCCAAATTGTACCTGAAGGTCCTGCACGGCGACATGAACCGGAAAACCTACTTCGGCCTCTCGAGAAAATTCGTTTCGTGGCATGATATCGCGGTGGCGGCGGTGAAAAAATCTGGCTCAAAGAGCCGCGTAGTGTTGGAGGACAAGGGCTGGGATGAAAACGGGCTTTCCTGGGACGTGTCGGACATGAAAAAGGATTTCGGCCTCGAGTTTGACGCCTGGGACAAAATCCAGGAGCACCTGGAGTATTGGATCCAACTGGAACGGCGGCGATAACCACAGGGCAGGGCCAAAGATTAAAAACTGAAAGCTGAAATCCGGGGATCGTCCACCGACCAACGGTGATCGCCCTCAGTTTTGGTGGATGGTATTCTGTTCCGGGCTTTCGGTCTCTGCTGGTTTGGGATGGGTCGCCGGTATGGTCACGATAAACGTGGAACCCTCACCGGGCTTGCTTTTGGCGGTGACGTCCCCGCCGTGATACAACGCTATCTTCCGCACGATCGCCAGACCCATGCCCGTTCCCTCGTATTCATTCCGCGTGTGCAACCGCTGGAAGACGTTGAAAATGCGATCCACATATTTCTGTTCAAAGCCGATGCAGTTGTCACTGATCGTCAGCCGGCAAAGCTTTTTATCAGGCGCGTCAGGGTCGGGAAAGATTTCGGCATCCACTTTGACCACCGGCGGTTCCTCGGGCCGGCGGAACTTGAGCGCGTTGCCGATCAGGTTTTGGAGCAACTGGCGCATCTGGAGGGGTTCGGCGTCGATGACCGGAAGATTGCCCAGCTCGACACGGCCCTGGACCATTTCGATCCGGCCTTCCAAATCCTCCACCACGCCCGCGGCCACTTCCGCCAGGTTCACCGGGGCGAACGGCTGGGCCTTGGTGGTGACGCGGGAGAACGACAGCAGGTCGTTGATCAGAGTCTGCATCCGCCCGGTCGCTTTTTGCATCCGGTCGACATAATCCAGCGATTCCGGGTCAAAATGCCCGTTGTTCCTTTCCTTGAGGCGCTCGCCAAAGACGGTGATTTTGCGGAGGGGCTCCTGGAGGTCGTGCGAGGCGACGTAGGCGAAATCCTGGAGCTCGCGGTTGCTGCGTTCGAGCTGGGTGGCAAACAACCGTAACTTTCCTTCACTCTCGCGCAGCGCCTCGCGCTCGTGGGCCAGTTCGGCGGTGCGTTCTTTCACCCGCTGTTCGAGAAGGTCGCGGGCTTCCTGCAACGACTTTTGTTTGCGTTGCAGTTGCCGGACGCGCCAGCCGTAAACGCCGGCCAGCGCGGCGCAGGCCAGGGCGCCGCAGAACAAATCAAACCAGGTCGTCTGGTAAAAGTGCGGGCGCAATTCGAGCTCATAGGAATCGCCGGCCTCGTTCCAAATCCCGTCGGCATTGGCGGCAATGACGCGGAAGGCGTAGTGACCTGGCTTGAGATTCGTATAAAAGGCCATGCGCCGGTTGCCGGCTTCCACCCACTCCTTGTCGTAACCTTCCAGCCGGTAGCGAAAGAGCATTTTCTGCGGCGCAATGAAACTCAGCCCCGTGAAGTGAAACTCCAGTTCGCCCTTGCCCGGAGGCACGGTTCCGACTGCATTCCTGTCGAATTCCCTGCCATTGGCGCGGACGATATCAATGTGAACCGGCGGGCGGATCGTGTTGGTCGGCATGTGCGCCGGATCAATCAGCACGAGGCCCTGGGCGGTCGCAAACGCAATCCGTCCATCCAGCGTTTTGCATCCGGAGGGGATCTGCTGGTCCCGCTCCGCACTCTTGACCGCCGTGAGGTCGGTATAGGCCTTGCATTCCACCCGGCTGATTTTGCCGTCGACGAAATCATTGAGGCTCTTACGGCTGACGCGGAAAAAACCGCTGTCGGAGTGCGCCCAGAAACAGCCGGCATCATCGAGAACGATGGCGTAAATGATGTTGTCGAACAACCCGTCATTCCGACCGATGTAGCGGAGCCGGCCGTTTTTGAAACGGGCAATACCCGCGACGGTTCCCGCCCAGACGACCCCGTCTTCATCCAGCCAAACCCAGTGTGCGCTCGCGTTGTTAACGCCGTTATCCGGAGTCAATGGCTTGACGATGCCGTCTTTGATTTGAAACAAACCGTCTGTGCTGGCCACCCAAAGGGAACCATCCGGACCGACTATCATGTCCCAAATCCAGCCCGGCGGGGCTTTGACCCCGGGGGCAAACGTAAAGGGCACATAGGAGTTGGTTGTGGCGCGGTACAATTCGCCGCCCGAGGCGGCCACCACGCCTTCGGCGTCCTCGGCCAACGCCGTGACCCATTCCTTGTTCGGATATTTTGCCACGATCCTGCCGCCGGAGAAAACCTCGACGTCTCTCGCGCCCGTGATCAGGTAAAGGAGGCCGTCTTTGGTCTCCCGGGATTGCATGATGTAGGGATTGCTGAATCCCAATTCAGTCGTATTGGTATACGACAGGATGTTTGTGTGACCGTCAAAATAGCAGATACCGCTGCTGGTTGCCACCCAGACACCGCCCTTGCTGGAAGCCGACACCGAGATTTTCACTTCGCCGGGCAATCCTTCCGACTGGCTGAAGGTGGGAATCTTGATGTCGCTGAGCTGGCTCAAACCGCCCCGCGTTCCCACCCAGAGGTTGCCCTCGCGATCCTCGGCCAGGGCCGTGATAAAGTCGTTCGCCAGGCCGTCGATCTTCCGCAGGCGGGCGACCGTGCCATTCCAGTACCGCACCAAACCTTCGCCGCTGGTGCCCACCCAAAGCGCCCCCAGATGATCCACCAGCAAGACGCGTGACTCAGCCTGCGAAACCTGGATCGGCAGTTTTTGAAAATCAGAATTGTAACAAACCACGCTCATTTGCGTTCCCACCCAGATCCGGTCCTGCTGATCCACCACGACGGAGCGAATGACCGCCTGATCCAATGCCGGGTCAGGTAATTTATGGAGAGTGCCCTGTTGCCAGTAGTACAGCCCTTTCAAGGTCGTTCCCAGCCAGATGCGCCCGTGCGCGTCTTCATACACGGCGCCTACATCATAGGGCTCGTTTTTGCCCGCGGGAGGCAGGATGGTCTCGAAAGTTCCCGCCGGGGTCAACCGGCCCGCCAGCGTTTGGGCCGCGATCCACAGGTCGCCGTTCCTGGTTTCCTGGAGAGAAAGAACATTGAGGCTCAAGCTGCCCCATTCGTCCTTGCCCCGGAACGTCACGTCTTTCCCGTCGCAGAAAGCGAACGAGCCCAGATTCAAACCCAGCCACAACCCGTCGTTGCGCGAGGCGGACAGACTTCTGACGAAGGAACTGCGGATTTGGGCGGCCTGCTTGAGATCGGAAAGCTGAAAATTAATCCCGTCAAAGCGCACCAGGCCGGCGGGGGTGCCCAGCCAGACATAGCCGTCTTTGGTCTGGGTAACGGCATTGACGCCATTGGCCGGGAATCCATTCTGGCGGGTCCACGTCTGGCAGTTGTACTGGGTAATGGCCTTGGTCGGGTCCAGGGCGAATATGGCCGGAGACAGCAGGAAATAAACACAAAATGCCCCCGCCAGCAATGGGCGTCGAGACTGACGCTTTTTGCTCAAAACGTTTGTGTTAAACGGTTTCATTGATTAATGCACACGGTTGATTGCCGGTGATCGGGTTGCTCAAAAACAGCAAATTTAGTGCCCCAGACCAGCCCGCTTCGACGTTTTACCTCTTATTGCAGCAAATACTGTCTTATAGCGGAACGGCTCGGCCGGGAAATGCGTTGTTTTGAGGCAAAACGTTGCATCTGAAGTGTTCAGATGGCGATGCGCTATCCGGGTGGGATGCTTTTCTATATGGTGTTTCTATCGGGCTCCGGGCATCTGGAACATGCCCCAACCCGCACGCTGCCGCGCATCGGCGGTTCAGGGATAAACCAGTTGATAGCTGACGAAAGCCACGTGTTTACTGTCCGGCGACCACGACGGGACGTTGATCGTGCCCTGGCCGCCAAATAGTTTTGCGAGCATCTGGATTCTCCGGTTCGAGAGCGACATGAGCCGGATCGCCACATCCTTGTTCGCCGGATGGCCGGTCACGTCTTTGGCGTAGGAGAGAAAAACAATCCACTGGCCGTCGGGCGAGGGGTGCGCGAACCAGTTGGCGTAGTCGTCGGTCGTGATCTGCTCCTGCTCCGAACCGTCCGATTTCATCCGCCAGATCTGCATCCGGCCGGTCCGGTCGGAATTGAAATAAATATATTTCCCGTCCGGCGAATAATCCGGGCCGTCATCCAGGCCGCCGGTGGGCGCGGCGGTCAGACGGGTTTCGTCGCCGCCCTCGGCGGGAATCGTGAAAATGCCAAACTGGCCGTCCCGCTCCGCGCAATACGCGAGCGTTTTGCCGTCCGGCGACCAGCCATGCCAGTACGACGGCGCCGGTTGCGTGACCAGGCGCGGCGTGCCGCCGGAAACCGGCAGGACATAAATGCGCGACTTTTTGTCCTTGCTGGTTTGATCGCTGATGGCCAGTTGCGATCCGTCAGGCGAGAGGCCGTGGTCGTTGTTGCAATGAATCTGGCTGCCGGTGTCGAGCAGTTCCAACTTGCCGCCGGTGACCGGCAGCCCGTAAATCCGGCCATTGCCGTTGAAGAGGAAAAATTTCCCGTCGCGCGACCAGTTGGGCGCTTCGATGTGGTCGCGCGTGTGGTAAACCACGCTCCGGTCGGTGGACGCGACGGCGACCGTTTCCAGCGTGCTTTCCAGGGCCGGCTGGACATTGGCCGGGGTGGAAACCGGCGTGAGTTGGACGTTCGAGAAAACCGCCGTTTCCATGGCCTTGTTGTCATGCGCGCAAACCCCGAGGCCGACGTAAAAATTTCCCTTGAGGGGAATCTGCAAATAACCTCCGGCAAGTTTCAGATCTTCCCCGGCGGACGCCACCCACATGGAAACGTATTCGCCGCGCTTTTCCAGGCGCATCCGCGCCGGGCCGGAAATGTCTGATTGTACTTCGCGGGTCGTTTCTGCCGGGGCATCACGGTATTGCAACGCCGCCAGGCCATTGCCGTGAAGGGCGATGTCCGCGTAAACCGCCCCCGGCTCCAGCGACTGGCGGACGAGCAGGCACGCCTTGCGATGGGTATTGCCGCCGGTGCCGGTGAATTTGACGTCCGCCGTCAACGTGAAATCGCCCGACATTTCCTTCCAGACAAAATGGAAGGCGTCGTTGGTAAACCACATGTTTTCCCCGCCGCCCGCAATCAGGTATTCGCCCGTGGCCGGATTGAAGGTCGCCGAACCGGGTTTGCCGACCTTGCCGATGTCCGCTTGTTGGGAAAAGAGGCCGAGGCTGGTTGAACCGCCGAAAACCGGTTTTGTGCTCATGATTAAAATAAACGACAAGGATAAGGTGACGAGGGAGGTAAAACAACAATGGGATTTCACGCGCCCCATTTAAACAAGTGACGCCCGGTTGGAAAGTTATTTTTCCTACCGGGTCGGCGTTCTGCCCGCCGGTGGCGCAAATTTGCTTTCTTTCCCCGCCGGCTTCTGGTTTTCTGCCGGTCATCCAAACCAAAACCAACACCACCATCATGAAAATCTATTTCCAAGCAATCACGCTGGCGGCGCTCACACTGGCTTTCAGCGGAACCGCCCGGGCCCAGGACAGCGTGGCCGGGACCTGGCAGGGCCAATTTGACAGCCAGATTGGGGTGCAAAAATACACCTATGAGTTCAAGGTGGACGGAACCAATCTGACCGGCCGGGCCATCGGCATCCGCGAAAACGGAACCAATAACGTGGTCATCACCGAAGGCAAAATCAACCAGGACCAGATTTCTTTTGTCGAACCGCTCAAGTTTGACGACAACGAACTCCGCATCGAATACACCGGCAAGGTGTCGGGTGATGAAATCAAGCTCCATCGCAAGGTCGGCGATTTCGCCGAGGAAGATCTCGTGGCCAAACGGGTCAAGGAAGCCGCCACCGCGCCGGAAGCAAACCCGGAGGCCAAGGCCGGTACCAATTCACCGGCGGCCAAGCCGTAACCTCTCGCGCCAGGTGTGGAAACAGGGTGGTCGGTGGGCAAATTGCGGATTGAACGCCGCGGCCGGGACAATTTCAGGTGGGATATCCGCCGGAGATGTATTGCTCCATCTGGGCAATCGTCGCGTCCTGGGTGGAGATGATCCAGTTCACCAGGTCGCCGATGGAGACCAGGCCGGCAACTTTATCCGCCTCCACGACGGGCAGGTGCCGCACCCGGTGTTCGGTCATCAGCTTCATGCACTCCTCGACGGAATGATGGGGTCCGACGGAAATGACCTGACTGGTGCAAATCTCCCGCACCCTGGTTTCCTTGGAGGATTTTCCATGCAACGCGACTTTGCGCGTGTAATCGCGCTCGGTGAAGACCCCGGCCAGCTTTCCGCCCGACATCACCAGCAACGCGCCGATGTTTTTTTCCGCCATGAGTTTGATGGCTTCAAAAACGGTGGCGTCGGGTGACACCGACCAGATGGTGGTTCCCTTGTGTCGCAACACCGCGCTGACTGTGCCGCTGGATTTCATAGGTTTGTAGTTATATCGGCTGCTTCCGGCTCTGATTCAAGCAAATTATACCATTAAAATTAATTTTGTGAATGGGCGATTTGCGGAAGAATTGTCTTCCTTCCCGGCCCGGTTCTGGCTGATGATGCGGGCGTCCGGAGTCCCGCCTCCCGGCGATGCTGCGGACCAACTGTTTACAATTATGGATGCTTTGGTTTCTGTAGCCACGTCAATAAATAATTTTGGCGTATTCCCCAATTAAAACGGCATTTTTAAATTGAACCTCCGGTTTATTTTGATTCTGTGGCTTAGGCTGACGACAAACAGTTATGGCGCGTAAACCAGCTTGTCGCAGAGGGAACAGATTGTTTTGGGTTTATTCATTTGGATTTTGTCGGCTGGCGGAGCAGCGCCCGAAACGCTTCCCGGTCAGAACTGTCCAGGCGCTGCTGACGACGCCAGACTTCCATAAGCTGACGCCAAGCGGCGGTTCGTTGAAGCGCCATGAAGCAATCCAGTGGCAGATGCCCCTTCAAATCGTTCAGGGCGTAACACACGATCTGGAAACCATGACGGTCGGAGCCGGGTGCGCGATGGTCGAGCGCGGCGTAGAGCGGATGGCAGCCAGGGTCGCCAGGGGTGGAGCCGCCACCGTGGGCGCTGTCGAAAAAGAGAGGAACGCCCGAAACAGCGCATTTTCCACGCTGCGCGGCGATGAGCGCCAGATATTGGCCGATGCTGCCTCCGTACCGGTGCTGTTTCACTCGCGCCCACCGGCGATGGTCGTCTGTGAATTGGAAATTGTTCGTCCTCACAGTGTGAGCAAAATACGCGGACGGCTCAAGCCGCTACAAGGCGCGTTTACGGTGGCTGGCGTGACCCAGGGCAAGCCGGAGCCGACCATTCAGGGCTGAACACCGCTCACCAGATCGCCCAAGGGGACTTTCAGTGCCTTGGAAATCCTGGTCAGGCTGTCAATGGAGATGTTTTCCTCGCCGCGCTCCACGTTCCCAACATACACCGGATGCAAATCCGCCTTCTCCGCCAGCTTTTCCTGGCTCCAGCCTATGCGTTTGCGTTGAACACGGATATTTTCGCCCAAAATTCGACGATGTTGTAGAGTGGCAGGCACGCATATTAACCGAAACAGGAAGGCAGGATTTACGCTACATCATATACACTGTAATTTGCTTGAACATTCAAAGGGAATGTTTACAAATTCGAGCCATGAACACCGCCGATCCCCCAAACCTCCAGCAAGGCGATGAAGAAGAAGACGTGGACATTGTGAAAGATGTGGACGATCCAGCGGGGGCGGAAATCCTGGCAATTTGGGCACAGGTTATTGAAGACATCCGGCAGAGTAAGGTGTGTTTTTATCCTGGCCAAGTCCCTGGGCAGAATCCGGCGCTTGATGGCTACACCGGTGCGCTACCGCTGATTGGCGATTGCAGCACCCTCGTTTATGCCGAACCGCGTCGTAGCAAAATCGGAGTGTGGAATTCCGTCAATCAGGACAGACTGAACCTGCAAGTTCCCATTGACGGACTCGGATTCATTACCAGCTTGGAGATGAAAAACACGGGCAAATCGCCGGGAGCCGATTTTCGGGGTTTGTTTCGAGACCCCGGCATCGAATGGGAACTGCCTGAAGCAAAACCACCCCCAAACCGGTTTTGGGGTGAATACGCCGAGCTGACGATTGAAGTCGGGAGGGAGCAAAAGCATGTTCGCCTGCTCCATATTGGGGTCGGTGGACTGGCGGCGGTGCTATATTTTTTCCAACCTCACCAGATCGTCCCCGCCAGAGTAATCGGGACTGCTTTTTGAGGGGACCATAATAGTGGCGGGTTTTGGGCCGCAGACACTGTTGCTTGTGTAACGTGGGGCGTTGAGGCAAGCACCGGCGCGGTTTATGAAACCAAAACTACGTCGTCGTCGATGCTTGTCCTGTAGCGAGCTGTTCACCCCTGATCCACGAAATCGTTATCACCAGCGATTCTGCTCGGATGCTGCCTGCCAAAAATCCAGCAAAGCATCGAGCCAGAAACACTGGCTGGCCAGACCGGAAAACCAAAAGCACTGGTGCGGGCCAGCGCAGGTGGAGCGGGTGCGTGCCTGGCGCAAAGCGAATCCCCACTACTGGAAACGAGCGCCTCAACAAAATGAGGCTGCGTTACAAGAAGACTGTTTGGTTTAAACCATTGACCGACAGACCATTCAGTCCGACTTAACGCCGTCACCGTTACAAGATGTCATCTCGACGCAACCTCGTTCCCCCGTGTGACTTGTCTCTGGGTTAGATGTGGGTGCGCTACAAGATGACATGGCTGGTCCCGCAGTGCTCTGGTAATTGAAGGGAATTATTTTTCCCGCTCAATGTCGGGACAGATGCTTAATTGTAATCAAACTGAATTTTAACATGAACGATGGGGGCAAAGAACCGGCGCGAATTCCAGTCGTTGCCTACGTCCGAATGTCCACTGAGCACCAGCAATACTCCACGAGCAACCAAATGGACGTGATTCAGGAATACGCCAAGCACCACGGGATGCAGATCATCAGGGAGTATTCGGACGAAGGTAAAAGCGGCCTGAACATCCAGGGGCGCGACGCCTTGACGCAGATGATTCAGGATGTCCTGGGCGGCGCGGTAAATTTTTCTGCGATTCTGGTTTATGATGTCAGTCGATGGGGCCGGTTCCAGGACCCCGATGAGAGTGCGCACTACGAGTATATCTGCCGTCGAGCAGGCATCGAAGTTCATTACTGCGCTGAACAGTTTTCAAATGACGGTTCCCCGGTTTCGACCATCGTTAAAGGCGTCAAGCGGGCCATGGCCGGTGAATACAGCCGCGAACTGTCAGCCAAGGTTTTCCAAGGTGCCTGCACATTGATCAGGCGTGGATTCAAACAGGGTGGTACTGCCGGATTCGGCCTGCGCCGGATGCTGGTGGACCAGACCGGCCAGCAAAAGACCCTGCTCAAAATGGGGGAGCATAAAAGCATCCAAACCGACCGGGTGGTCTTGGTTCCTGGACCGGACGAAGAAGTCGGCGTGGTACGCCGGATGTATCAGGCATTCATCGACGAAGGGAAAACCGAAACTGAAATCGCAGCAGGGTTGAATGTTCAAGGTATTGTCACCGACTTTGGGCGGCCATGGACCAGGGCCACTGTTCATGAAGTGCTCACAAATGAAAAATACATCGGTAACAACGTCTATAGCCGCACATCGTTCAAATTGAAACGCAAGCACGTGGTCAATCCGCCAGACAAATGGATTCGGATTGAGGGGGCGTTCAAGGGCATCATTGAGCCGGACCTGTTTTACAAGGCCCAGGAGATCATATTAACCCGCAGCCGGAAGCTTACAGACGATGAAATGCTGGAAAAACTACGCGGCCTCCTGAACCAGCGCGGGCGCATCAACGGTATCCTGATTGATGAGGTTGAGGATTTTCCATCCAGCGCCGCCTACCGGCACCGCTTTGGCAGCTTGGTGACCGCCTACCGGTTGATCGGCTACGATCCCCAAATTGACTACAGCTTCATTGAGATCAACCGCAGGCTGCGGAAACAGCACCCCGAAATCGTTGCCTCGGTGGTTCAGCAAATCACGGCTCTGGGGGCGCTGGTGCAATGGGATGAAAAGGCTGAGTTGCTGCGCATGAACCATGAGCTGAACGTTTCCATCGTGTTGAGCCGTCATACCACGACCAGCATCGGTTTATCGCGGTGGGTAATCAGGCTGGACGCTGACCTGAAGCCCGACATCACTGTCGCCGCTCGCATGGACGCTGCCAATGAGGGCGTCCGTGACTACTATTTGCTGCCGGGCATTGATATGACGTGGGAGAACCTACGCATTGCAGAGACAAACGGTGTTTATCTGGACGCCTACCGCTACGACACCCTGGATTATTTCCTGGGCATGGCTGAGCGCGTCAAACTCCAGGAGGTTGCATGAAAGACGAAATCAAAATGATCCCTATTGACCGGATTCGTATCCTGAACCCCAGGCATCGGGACCGGAAGAAGTTCGAGCTGATCGTTCAGAGCATTAAAAACCTCGGCTTGAAAAAGCCGATCCAGGTCAGCCTGCGCTCAGCAAAGGAGGAAGCGGCGGATGGGCCTGGTTATGACCTGGTGTGCGGCCAGGGCCGAATCGAAGCTTTTGTTGCCCTCGGCCACAAAGAAATCCCGGCCATTATCGTCGAAGTTCCGAAGGAAGAACGTCTGCTCCGCAGTTTGGTCGAAAACCTGGCACGGCGTCATCCTCATCCTTTCGATTTGCTCCGTGAAATTGACCGGCTCAAAAAGGAGGGGTACGCGAATGCTGAAATCGGAAGGAAATTAGATATGGCCCCTACCACGGTCGGGGGTTTTCTCGCCCTGAAACGAGCAGGAGAGGAACGCCTGCTTGAGGCAGCGATCAACGGCAGAATTCCACTGACCGTGGCGATGGACATCGCCAAAACTGATGGAGCGGAAACACAACGTGAATTGCTCAAGGCTTACGAGGGCAAGCAGCTCGACTATGCTTCCATCCGCACGGTCAAGCGCCTGTTGGAACAGCGCCGTTTTTTGGGGAAGCAGCTTGGCCGCATTGGTGACGCAACGAAAAAAGGTCGAACCAGCGCCGAAAATCTGGTCGCAGTCTATCGGCGCGAAAGCCAGCGCCAAAAATTGTTGATACGAAAAGCCAGAGTATGTGATGCAAAGCTCGTCTTCGTCGTGACGGCCTTTGGCAAGCTCCTGGCCGACGAAAATTTTGTAAACCTTTTACGGGCTGAATCCCTGTCCACCATGCCGAAGTATCTATGGCACAGGCTCGCCCCAAAACAGAAGGAGGCGGCATGAGCGAGGTCAAACTCGGATTCGAGTTGAGAAAAATTCAGCTACCGCTGGATGTAATTCTGCCGGTGCGCCAGGTTAAGGATACGGAGAAACACTTGAAACGCTATAAAACCATCCGAGCTTCCCTCAAAGAGATCGGCCTGGTCGAACCATTGGTGGTCTATCCACAAAAGGGTGGGCGAGGCAAATATGTGCTTTTGGATGGTCATCTCCGCTATTCTGCGCTGAAGGAATTGGGGCAAACTGTCGTCGATTGCATTGTCGCCACTGAAAATGAGTGTTTCACATACAATGCCCGCATCAGTCGGCTGGCTCCCATCCAGGAGCACAAGATGATTGTCAAAGCGGTCAATAATGGTGTCAGCCCGGATCGAATCGCGGCAGCTCTGAACATGACGCTTCGGGTCGTGCGTGCTTTCATGAATCTACTGGATGGAATTCACGAGGGGGCCGTTGACTTGCTGAAGGATAAAAACATGTCTCCGAAGACTATCCGCCTGTTAAAAAAGGTCAAAGAGGTCCGGCAGATCGAAATTGCCGAGCTGATGGTGGCCGCCAACAACTACACTGCCGGTTATGTCGAGGCGCTGATTTTAGCAACCCCAAAGGACCAACAGGCAAACCCCGACGAGCCAAAGAAGAAAACAGGGTTATCCCCGGAAGCTATCGCCCGGATGGAACAAGAAATGGACACTCTGGAACGCGATTTGAAAGCGGTTGAATCAACATACGGGGAAAACATGCTGAATCTGACTCTGGCCCGTGGCTACATCAAAAAACTTTTGGACAACGCCAAAGTCGTCAGGTTCCTTAACGCCAACCATCCCGATATTTTCGCCGAATTTGAGTCGGTCACGGCTGCTGAAACATTGTGAATGGTTACGCCCATGCGCTACGACCATGGGGACAGGCCAGTAGGACAGGATTTGGAATTCTTCCAACAAAAACACAGCGTCGAACTCACCCAGGTCAGTCATGATCTCAAAGCCGAATCGGCAGGCGTCCCAGATTAGCTCCAGGTTATCGCAATAGCCGTCACCGCAGTAATGAGGGCGTTTCGAGCTGAGCGTGACGAATCCGAACTGACCAGCACAACTGCCAAAGACCGGCAAAAATTTGCTAAGAATTGTCATGCGTTTTCGGTGGCAGCAGGCAGGACAGGCTCTCCAGTTCCCGCAGGTGTGCTTCAGCAGCCCGCATTTGAAATACCAATCTTTGCCGACAAAGCCTGACAGAAGCAGGATATTGGCGTTTTCAGCATAGTGTTGGTCCTCCCTTGCAAACCGTTGTGGGAACCTCCGTATGCGGTAATCTGTAGCATCTGCCAGCCTCTGGATATGGGGATGTAACTGCGGACGACAGAGGCGCATTTCAGTAGGATCACAGCGGTTTACGTCATACGGGCTGATGGATGAAGATGCACACATACTACTCTCCTCATTGTATTATATTGATTGGAGTCGTATCTGTTGCCCGTGGGGTAAAACACGAGTAGGCGATCAGCCAAAAAAGGAGGGCGCTTCGGTGGTGCTGGAAAACAGGGTGTGTGCGGCCCTTCTCCCGATTGCACGGGGCACCAACCGAAACGCCAGAATGAGCGATTACACACATATTTGACCGTATTTCCAGAACGGCCCAGGTCACGCCTGGACTACCGTATCTACGAGAAAGAACTGGAAAGAGTTGGTGAGGACCTCAGCATATAGAAAAAGTTGACATTTTTTATATGGGTAGGACTTTCCAATCATGAGTTCAATTGCCAGGCGGCCAAAAGCACAGGATGTGTTCAACGAGGCAAACTTCGTTATGGGCACGAAAACCACCTTCGAGAATGCGTTTCCAGAGATCGAGCAATGCACCGTCGAGGTCAAGGAACAAGGCCACAACGTGCCTGAATGGGATAAGGTTCGTACCGTCCGAAATCCAGGGCAGTACATCAACTGCCATAACAAACTCTGCTACGGTGGAGGATTCGATGTTGGCTGGACCATCCACGAAATGGTTGGTAAACGGGAGACCGAACGATCAGGTTCGACACTGTGCCAGGGCAATGAGGCGTCGGCCAAAGGACGCCGGATATACAAGAAGTGCATGACCTTTTTCGAGTACAAGATTTCGATCAAGTACAAGGTGCAGGAGGTTAAAGCGGTGTGACTTGCCCATAGTGGTTATTGGTGGCCCAAGCCGGGTCTGGGCTGATCATCGCGGAATCTTTCCGGGCAGGGCGTCAATACCGCTGAACAACCACCCGTTCTGGCGCAACAGCACCGTGACGGGCCGCTTGGCTCCCCGGAGATGGACCTCGTATTCGCTGTTACGACCTCCCTGGGTGATTATTATTTTGTCCACGAAATCCCGCATGATCTCCCTGAGCCGAGACCGGTTTTTGGCGTCGTTGGCCAGGTAGTTGTTAAACTCGTTTATGGCCTGGTCAGCCGGTATGGCGGTCTGGGCCTGGGCGATTTGAATCTCCTGCTGTAACCTCGCTTCCTTGACCTCCAGCAACTTCAGGTTCTGGACCAGGCGAGGGCTTGGGCAGTCGTCGGTTTCGATCAGACCTACGTATTTTTCGATCTGCTTGCGGGTGTCCTCCAACTCGCCGACAATGGCATCGACTCTGGACGGTTCAGTCTGACCGAACAACGCCAGGCCAAACAGCTTGGAGTGGCCAACCAGTTCCAGAAAACTGTTCTCCAGCAGATTATAGTTGACCCCTTGAGGGTGTTTGCAGCGTGTCGTGTGGTGCAAATAGCCGCTGCAAATCAAATAATCGTAGTTCCGACCCTTGGCAATGGTTCGTTGGCGGACGTAGGTCGCGCCACACTTGCCACAGCGCACCAGGGACGTGAAGAG
This sequence comes from Limisphaerales bacterium, assembly GCA_052145735.1. Taxonomy (GTDB): domain Bacteria; phylum Verrucomicrobiota; class Verrucomicrobiia; order Limisphaerales; family UBA11358; genus UBA11358. Next base: position 12,543 of record JBKQOA010000084.1, on the reverse strand, counting down.
GCTCGAATTCTGATGTTTGATCTTTACGGTGAGTTTTTTACGGGCTTTGAGCTTGGCCTGGGCGGTGTAGAACGTTCCTTCGTCAATGACGGGCGGATAAATTTTAACCCCGCTCGACCGCTGGTAACCCAAAACGCTGCGGTCAGCCAACGTCCTGTGAATAAAAAACGTGTTCCACGCCGTCTTCTGCTTGGTGAAAGTGGCGCGGTAGGTGATCGGCGGCGTGTCCTTCATTAACCGCTCAATCTGGCCTAAGCCATTTCCAGCGATGCACAGCTCAAAGAGTCTTTTAACCACAGCCGCCTTCTGGGTGTTGACGACTGGTTCGCCTTTTTCCCGGTTCCAGTCTATCCAGGCAGGTAGTTTGCCGGGTACGGCGCGGCCACTTTCCACAATCTTGCGGCGGTTGTTCATGGCCTCCTGCACCCTGGCCCGGCGTGATTCATTCTCACGGTTGGCCATCCAACTGCCGAAAAAGCATGGAATCAATACGCCTGGGTCGTTGAAGTTGAGTTTGTTTACAGTTATGCCGTTCCTCAAGAATACCAGATCAACACCTTCGTTGACCGTGGCCTCTATCGCGCTCATGGACTGCATGACCGGTTCCCGGCTCCATCGGTCTTCACTCTCAATCAAAATCTTATCGCCCGGCTTAACGATGCGCAGCAATGCAGACAACGCGCCTTCGAGGCGGTTACGGCCCTTCGCGCCTGAAACACCTCTGTCAGTGTAGGTCTGATCCTCCAGAACGTAGCCGTTGCGGCGGCACCAGTCGGTTGCCATGGCAAGCTGACGGCGCTCTGAATCGCCTGCGGTTTGACGGTCAGAACTCCACCGTGCATACGAAAAAATGCGTCCCTTTTTGTTTTTTTCAGTCGTCTTCGTGGTCGTAGTCATGTTCAATAGAACGGATTTATTGTTCAATGAAAGAACACTTGCCCACTGTCCTGCTGAAACCGGGCGAGGCCGACCGCATTGTGGCCGGCCACCCGTGGATTTATCACACCGAAATCCTCCGCTTCACCCAACCGCCCGCCGACGGCGAACTCGTTCAGGTCAAGGACCACCGCCAGCGTTTTCTCGGCACCGGCTTTTTCAATTCAAAATCGAAGATCAATGTCCGCGTGCTGTCGCCGGAACGCATCGAGGTGAATGAGCGGTTTTTCGAGGAACGCATCCGCGCCGCGCTCGCCGTCCGGCAAAGGCATCTGCCCCATGCCACCTCGTTCCGGGTCGTCAACGCCGAGAGCGATTTTCTCAGCGGCCTCATCGTGGACAAATACGAGGACGTGCTCGTTGTGCAGATTTCATCGCTCGGCATGGACAGGCGAAAAATCCAGATTGTCGCCGCCCTGCAAAAGATTTTCTCGCCGCGGGCCATCCTGGAACGCAGCGATATGGCGTCACGCAAGTTTGAAGGTCTGGCCGAAGCAAATGGAATTCTGGCCGGCGAACTGAACGGGCCGGTTTCCGTCAATTTGAACGGGCTGAAGTTTGAGACCGACCTGGTCGGCGGACACAAGACCGGCCTGTATCTCGACCAGCAGATGAATTATCAGGCCGTGTCGCAGTTTGCAAAGGGGGCGCAGGTGCTGGACTGTTTCAGCTTTCTGGGCGGATTCGGTTTGCACGCGGCGCGCGCCGGCGCGGCGCACGTCCACCTGCTCGACCAGAGCGCGGATGCCATTGCCGCGGCCATCCGCAGCGCCGCGGCCAACGGCCTGGCGGAAAAATGTTCGTTTGAGGTCGTGAATGTTTTCGACTGGCTCAAAGCCAACACCGCCGTCAAACCGCATGAAAAAGTCGTTCCGAAGTTTGATTTGATTGTGCTCGACCCGCCGTCGTTTACGCGTAACCGCGCCTCGGTGCCGGATGCATTGCGCGGTTACAAGGAAATCCATCTGCGCGCGCTGAAGCTGCTCAAACCGGGCGGCACGCTGGCGACGTTCTGCTGTTCGCATCACGTGGACACCGTGACATTTCAGGACGTGATTCTGTCCGCCGCCTACGACACGCGCCATGTCTTGCGCCGCATCGCCATGTACGGCCAAGGCCCCGACCACCCGGTCATCCCGATGATTCCGGAGACAGAGTATTTGAAGGGGTTTGCGTTCGAAGTGGTCCGCTGATTCCCGTAGCCGCCAATGTGAATCGGCGGACCACTTGTTCGATTCCGCGCTCTCACGAGCGCGGCTACGACGCGGCTACTTCAACAACTCGCGTTGCCAGCTCATTAATTCCGGCGCGTGCTTGTCCCAATCCCGCGCCAGGTCACCCAGCGTCGCCCGGGGGGCGATGACTGTCGGGTCAATACCCAGCTTGTGCGCGTGCGCGTCCCGGCGCCGTTCCAGTTCGCGGTAACGGCGCATTTCGGCTTCCGAGGGCCGGGTGGAGTGATGCCGGACTTTTTCCGGTTGCCGGTCATGGGGCACCGCCAGACCGGCCTGGATCGCCGCCGCCAAGTTGTCGCGGCGGCGTGGCGACATCCGCGGCGGTAGCAGCGGGTCAACCGGCTGTTGCGCCGCGGCCGCTCCGGCCATTTCGACCATCTTTTCATGGCTCAAAATGAAGAACGGCGGACGGTTGGCGGCCAGGGCCTCGCCTTCGCGCCACTGCCAGATTTCGCGCAGCACGGCCAGGGCCGCCCGGCCCAACGCGTGGCTGCCCTTCACCCGCCAGACGGAATCCGTCTCCGGTGCGGCCGGTTGCGAGCACTCCGCGATCAGCCGGGCGCACGATTCGCGGTGCCAGTCCAGCCGGCTTTTTTGCCGGAGTTCTTCCCGCAACCGGTCGGAAATCGGTTTGAGATGATGCGTGTCGTTGCGGGCATAGGTTTCCATCCGTTCGGTGAGGGGGCGCCGGGCCCAGTCGGCCTTTTGCGACGCCTTGTCCAGTTTCACGCCAAGAAATTTTTCCGCGAGCGAACCCAGGCCGAATTGCCGTTCGCCCAGAAGCCGCGCCGCCAGCATGGTGTCGAAAATCGCGCGCGGGACAAACCGGTAATGTTTGTGCAACAGCCGCAAATCGTAGTCCGCGCCGTGCATGATGAGTTCATGGCCGGCCAGCGCGTCGAGCAGGGGATCCAGGTTGACGTTTGCCAGCGGGTCAATCAACCGGTCGTCGGCGGCGGTGCTGATTTGAATCAGGCAGACCTTTTCGGGATAGGCGTGCAGGCTGTCGGCTTCGGTGTCGAGCGCCAGCCAGGCGGCGGATTTCAGCACGGGAAGAAAGGCAGCAAGCCCTGCGTCAGTATTAATCACGCTGAAACTATATTGGCTGGCGGGAAACGGGGAAGCGAAAACGGCCAACGCGGCCAGGTTTTTAAAGATACTTCTGGTTTGATTAGAGGTGAATAATCCGGTCGATGACTGCGCGGAAAGGGAAAAATACAACTGACGGGAACTGCCGCGGCATTCCCGCCACATTAATCCAGGCTGCTTCCGGATTTTTCAACCCCAAAACAAGCCAAAACCAGCCAAAATCAGGACACAACCGGTATGAAATTTGCTGTAAATTGCTGTATATGAGTTCACGGTTCTTTGTTCGACTGGCGTTTTTTGCAACCCTCCTCTCCGCTGTCCCGAATGCCTTGGCCCAGGCCAACCTGACGATCTACACCGACAATTTGGTTAACGGTTTTCAGGACTGGAGCTGGGGCACGCACAACATGGCCAACACCACGCCTGTGCACAGCGGCAGCGCATCCATCAGCTTTAGTGACAGCGCTTGGAACGCCATCAGCTTCGAGAATTCGTCCTTCAACGCCACGCTTTATACCAACCTCACGTTCTGGGCGCACGGCGGCACCAGCGGCGGGCAACAACTTCAGGTTTACATCAACTATGGCAACGGCAGCCAAGGCACCACGGTCGCCTTGCCCAGCACTCTCGCCGCAGGCACGTGGACGCAATATACCATCACCCTCAGTTCACTCGGCGTCGCGACTGCCACCAATATCAATCGGATTAACATTCAACTCACCAGCAGCGGCACGACCGGCACTTTCTACATTGACGACGTCACGCTGACCGCCAAGCACGCCCCAGCCCTCGTCCATCTCAACGTCAACGCGACCCAGACCGTCCGGACCGCCGACGCACGCTGGTTCGGCGTCAACACCGCCGTATGGGACAGCTATCTCGATTCGACCTCGACCTCAAATGCGCTCAAGGATATTGGCGTTGGCTTCCTGCGTTTCCCCGGCGGATCCGAGTCCGACGGATACGACTGGCAGACGGGCACGGACATCTCAGGCACGACCTGGTCGAGCACCTGGGCCAACTTCATCCATGTCGCCACCAACGCGCATGCGCAGGCCATCATCACAGTCAACTACGGCACCGGCACCAGTAATGAGGCCGCCGCCTGGGTGCTCTCGGCCAACAAAACTAATAACTGCGGTTTCAAATATTGGGAAATCGGCAACGAATGCTACGGCTCCTGGGAAACCGACTCCAATTCCGTGGCGCACGACCCTTACACCTACGCCGTCCGGGCCGCGAACTATATCTCGTTGATGAAGGCCGCCGATCCCACAATCAAGATCGGCGTGGTCGCTGTCCCCGGAGAAGGAAGTTACTCGAATAATGCCAGCCATTTTGCGGTCAATTCCCGCACCAGCACGACAAATTACGGCTGGACGCCCGTGATGCTCGCCACTTTGAAGGGCCTCGGGGTGACGCCGGATTTCCTCATCCACCATGTTTATCCCGAAGCAACGCCAAACACCACGCCGGCGCCCGCGTCGGACAGCGACGCGCTGGTGATGCAATCCACCGTCAACTGGGCATCGGACGCGGCGGATCTGCGCCAGCAAATCACCGATTACCTCGGCGCGCCTGGCGCCGGCACGGAAATCCTATGCACTGAAAACAACAGTGATTCCGGCGCGTTCGGACGGCAATTGACGAGTGTGGTCAACGGCCTGTACATCGCTGACAGCATGGCTCAACTCATGAAAACCGAGATCAACGGTTACTCGTGGTGGGACCTGCGCAATGGCCAGAGCAGTTCCGGCAGCTTTGACGCCACCCTTTACGGCTGGCGCACCTATGGCGACGAGGGGCTTCTCAACGGCACCGGTTCCCCAGCCGTGAACAAATACCCCACCTATTTCGCATTCAAGTTGATGCAGTATTTCATCCAGGGCGGAGACTCCGTTCTTAATCCGACCAGTGATTATCTCCTGCTGCCTGCTTATGCCGCCGCCCGTACCAACGGCACTCTCACCGTGCTGGTCATCAACAAGGATGTCACGACCAGCTTCACCGCGCAGGTCAACCTGGCCAATTTCGTCCCCAACGGAACCGTCAACGTGCGCTCTTACGGCATCCAACAGGACAACGTCGCCGCGGTGGGCGGCGCTGATGCCCTCCAGGACGTCACGAATTATTCCATCTCCATCCCGGGAGCCACCTTTACCAACACCTTCCCGGCGGGGACACTCACCCTTTTCACGTTCACTTCCGCTGGTTCCCCGCCCGCGGCGACCACCCTCGCGCTGTCCTCGGGATCCAATCCTTCAACCTACGGCAACTCCGTTACTTTTACTGCGACCCTCCGGACCAATGGCGTGGCGGTCGGCAGCGCCAGCGGCGAAACGGTGACGTTCTACAATGGCGCAACCCAGTTGGGCACCGGAACGCTGAACGGGAGCGGTCAGGCCGCCTATGCCACCACCGCCGCCCAACTGGCCGCCGGCACACCTTCCATCACGGCCGTGTATGGCGGAGACACGGCTTATGCGGCCAGCACCAACTCGCCTGCGCTGTCACAAACGGTCAACCAGGCCACGCTGACCGCGGGATTGACCGGCACGGTGAGCAAGACCTACAACGGCACGCAAACCGCCACGCTCGCCGCCGGCAACTACACCCTGTCCGGCGTGGTGAGTGGCGACACGGTGAAGCTGAATAACCCAACGAGCGGAACTTACGACACCAGGAACCAGGGCACCGGCAAAACGGTGTCAGTAACGGGTCTTTCAATTTCCGGGACGTCTGCCGGCAACTATGCCTTGTCCAGCACTTCGGTCTCCGGAGCCGTCGGCACGATCAACAAGACCAACCTCACCGTGACCGCAGCGGCCAACAGCAAGACCTACGACGGCACCCCTGGCGCGGCGGCGACCCCGGCCATCACTCTGGGCGGCGTGCAGACCGGCGACAACGCGAACTTCACGGAGACCTACAACACGAAGACCGTGGGCACGGGCAAAACGCTGACGCCTTCCGGCTCGGTCAGCGATGGCAACAGCGGAAACAATTACGCCGTTACTTTTGCCAATAATACATCCGGGGTGATCGCGGCGCGGTCATTGACCGAGACGGCGACGGGGGTGAACAAGTCCTATGACGGAACCGCCACGGCGACGGTGACCCTGGCCGACAACCGCGTTTCGGGCGACGTGTTCACGGACAGTTACAGCGGCGCCAGCTTCAACGACAAGAACGCCGGCAATGGCAAGACGGTGAATGTAAGCGGCATTGCGATCAGCGGGACTGACGCGGCGAACTACACCTTCAACACGACCGCAAGCACCACGGCCAGCATCTCGGCCCAGGCCATCACCGTGACGGCGGCGGCCAACAGCAAGACCTACGACGGCACCCCCGGTGCGGCGGCGACCCCGACCGTCACCTCGGGCAGCGTTCGGAGCGGCGACACCGCCGGCTTCACGGAAACTTACGACACGAAGAACGCGGGCACGGGCAAGACCCTGACGCCCTCCGGAACCGTCAATGACGGCAACAGCGGGAACAATTACAGCTACACGTTCGTCGCCACCGCGAACGGGACGATCCTGGCTGCGACACTGACCAACACGGCCAACCCGGCAAGCATGACTTACGGGGCGGCGGTGCCAGCCTTGACCGGTTCGGTGAGCGGCTTTGTAGGAACTGACACGCAGGGTAACGCGACTACGGGTGCGTTGAGCTTTACGACCCCGGCGACCTCGTCCAGCGGCGTCGGCAGCTACGCCATCAATGGGTCCGGCCTGACGGCCAACAATGGCAACTACACCTTTATTCAGGCGGCCGGGAATGCAACGGCGCTGACGATCAGCGCGCGACCTGTGAATTTGACGGGCACACGGCCTTATGACGGGACGACCACGGCGTCGGCGGGCATTTTGTCGGTGGCCAACAAGGTTGGCAGCGACACCGTGACGGTGGCTTCGGGCAGCGGCGTCCTGGCGACCGCAGAGGTTGGCTCCCAGGCGATCAGTTCCTTGGGAACTTTGGCGCTCGGGGGCGCGGCGGCAGGCAACTATACGCTGTCCGGCGCCGGTGGGTCGGTGAACATTCTGCCTCTGGTGACGCCGGCGTTTGCGGCCCGGGGCATATCCGCCGGCTCCGGGGGATGGCAGTTGAATTTCTGCGCCCAGGCGGGTCAAACATACAAGGTGCTGGTTACGGACGATCTGACGCTGCCGTTGAACCAATGGACGGTGCTGACGAATGGTACGTGTGGAACAGGCATGGTCTCCATCATGGATGTTTCAACCAACCTCCCGTTCCGGTTCTATCGAATCGTTTCGCCGTGATGCGGCGCTGATTTGAATCAGGCCAATCTTCGAAACAGGCGTGCAGGCCGCCGGGCCCGGAGTCGGGCGCCGGCTTTGCGCGGGGGCCAATCATCCCCGAATGTAATTACTGCGAACCCCGGCAAAAAATCCTTCTTGATTTGAATAATCCGTTGCTGACAATGTCTGACCTCAAGGTTATCGTTGGGCAGAAACAGGCGGCAGGGGAAATCACCAACGAAACAATGACGGCACCCCGTCGCTGACCTTGGAGTTTTATGGCGACGATTGATTCGCTGACGATCGAAAAAGGGCCGAGCCGGCTGGGGGTTGCCGTACGGATTGCAGTGTGGATTGCCGTGGTGCTGGCGATTTTGCTGCTCGTGGCGTATCTGGTCGTGACCAGCTCCGGCTTCATCAAGCGCTTCGTGCTTCCCCGCGTCAGCACCGCCATTCACGCCGACGTCACGGTCACCGACCTCTCCGTCCATCCCTTCAGCCGGATCACCCTTCACGGCCTGAAAATTCAGGCCAGGGGCCAGGAACCGCTCCTCGTCGCCCCGGAAGTCCGCGCCAGTTACAGCCTCTGGAGCATCCTCCACGGCAACCTTCGCGTGTCCGAAATCGCGCTGGTGTCGCCCACCGTCAGCCTCGTCGAAAATCCGGACGGCACCGGTAATCTGGACGCCCTGCTGCAGCGACCGAAAAAAAGCCCGTTGCCACGCGGATCGTCGCGGCCCGCCAAAGCTTCGAAACCCCTGCAAATTGATGTGCGCAAGGTCACCGTGAGCAACGCCACCTTCCGGAAGATCAAGAATTATTCCGCCAACCGCCGCGATTTCCTGGAAATGGCGGACGTGACCATGACGCTGGCCAACGTGAAAAACGGGCGGGCCGGCACGCTCCAACTGGGCGCCCTCATTCAGATGGACAACGACCCGCCCACGGGCCAGGCCGGGCATTTGCAGGCGTCGTTGAACGGCAATTTCGGGTTCACGTTGAATGCCGACCTGAAGCCCGCGCCCGTGACCGGCCAGCTCCGCCTGGATGTTCCGCGCGCCGACGGCGTGTTCGGCGATTTTTCCCGGTTCAGCGCCGTGCTCGATTGCGACGTGACCCCGGCGCAGATCAAACAACTGGTGCTGCGTTTCCAAAGGGCCGGCGAGCCGCTGGGCGAACTGGCCTTGAGCGGGCCGCTGGACATCGAGAAAATGGAAGGCCGGTTGAAGGTGGAATTGCGGGGCATTGACCGGCGCTTGTTGAACCTGGCCGGCAACGCGCGCGGAATTGATTTCGGCGGTACCACCATCAGCTCCAGCAACGACATCGAACTCATCCGCGCCGGTTCGGTCATCACCGCCTCGGGCCGGCTCGACGCGGACAATGTCCAGGTGACCCGCGCGGGTCAAACCACCCCCACGCTCGATTTCAGCGCCGGTTACGCCGTCACTGTGGATCGCGCTGCGCAATCCCTGCTGCTCCACGGGTTCAACCTGGCCGGCACGCAAAACGGCAGCCCCATCCTGACCGCGCGCCTGTCCCAGCCCATGAGCCTGACCTGGGGCAAGAATGCCAACGGGACGGGCGAGTCCACGCTCAATCTGTCCGTCACCGGGCTGAACCTCGCGGATTGGCGGCCGTTTCTCGGTGACACCGCCGGTTCGGGCAGCGTGAACTTGACGTTGAAACTGGCCTCGCTCAAGGGGGGAAGCCAGTTCACGTTCGACCTGGATTCGCAGGTGCAGAATTTCTCCGCGCCTATCGGCGGCAATCGCATCCCGCTGACGATAACCCTGCAAACTCACGGACAGGCGACGGACTTCAAACAATTCAACCTCGCCGAATACCGGTTGCAGATCATCCACCAGAACCAGTCGCTGGTGTTGGCGGCCGGTTCCGGCACGTACAACGCGGCGGACGGGAGCCTGGACCTGCCGTTGAACTTGCAGGCTTCGCTCGTCGCTCTGGGTCAGGTCCTGTCAGCGGACTCCGGCATCACCTCCGGCACCGCCGAGCTGAAAGCCCGCATCACCCAGAAGCAAAACACCCGGACCATCACCGGCCAGTTCGCGCTGGCCCATCTCAACGGCCAGGCCGGCCAGAGCCGCTTCCGCAATTTCAGCAGCACGATGGAGCTCGACCTCGGCCAGACCGGCGACCAGGTCCGGATCAACCAGCTCAACGGCCAGTTGATAAGCAACGGCAGCGGTGGCGGCCATTTTGAAATTTCCGGCAAATGCAACACCGCGCGCGGCTCGGCGCAACTGACCGCCAGACTTTCGGATTTCAATCAGGACGGGCTGCGACCCTTCCTCGAACCGCTGCTGGCCGGCAAAAGACTCGTCTCCGTCGCTTTGAACGGCAATGCCTTCGTGGATTATGATCCCCGGACCAGTTCCGCCATCAAAACCTCACTGGCCGTGGGCAATCTGGTCGTGAACGATCCCCAGGGACAGTTTCCCGCCACACCGCTAGCTGCCAGTCTTCAGATGGACACCACCCTCAAAAAACAGACGGCCGATATCCGCCAGTTTCAAATCACGCTCTCGCCCACCAAACGCGCGCAAAACCAGGTCCAGTTGCAGGGACAGATGGATTTCTCCGAGGCCAAGGCCATTCGCGGCAATCTCAAGCTCACGGCCACCGCCCTCGATGTGACCAGCTACTACGATTTGTTCGCCGGCAACAAGGCCGGCGGAAAGCCGGCGGCCGCGGCGCCTCCGGGCGGACCGGCCGCCACCGAAACCGGCCGGGAACCGCCGGCTACCGTGCTGCCGTTCAAAAATTTCACCGTGGCGGTTGATATCGCCCGGCTTTACCTGCGCGAAATTGAAATCACCGGCTGGCAGACCACGGTGGCCCTGGACGGCGGCCACGTGATGTTGAAACCCTGCAAGCTCGCCCTCAACGGCGCGCCGGTAAATGCCACCGTGGATTTGAATCTCGGGGTGCCGGGTTACCGGTATGACGTGGCGTTTGGCGCCGATCGCATTCCGATTCCGCCGCTGGTGGACACGTTTGCTCCCGAGCGCAAAGGCCAGATCGGCGGAACCTGCACGGCGAATGCGCAGATCAGGGGCGCCGGCATCACCGGGGCGAGCCTGCAAAAAAATCTTGCCGGCCAGATTACGGTGGGCATGACTAATCTGAATCTAGCCGTTGCCAATGTGCGCAGTCCGGTCCTCAAAACCGTCATCAACGTCGTGGCCACCATTCCGGAATTGCTGCTCAATCCCCAGAACGCCATCGCCTCGCTGATGGGGACGGTGACCGGGAACGGTGGGGGATTGATGGACGCGCTACAAAAGTCTCCCATCCAGGTGATCAACGCGCAGATCCGGGCGGGCGGCGGACGGATTGATTTGACATCGGCCTCGGTGCAAAGCACGGCCTTCAAGGCGGACGCCCAGGGCGGCATCGCCCTGGCCCAGGTGCTGACCAATTCCGCCATCAACATTCCGGTGACCGTTTCCGTGAGCCAGGCCGCGGCCAAACAGCTCAATCTCGCTCCCGCCAACACCGCCAATGTCACCGCCAACGCCTACGTTCCTTTGCCGCAATTCCTGACCATGCGCGGTACCATCGGCGTTCCCAAAGCGGACATCAACAAGTCGGCATTAGGCGGCTTAATGGTGAAATCCATCGGTGGCGGTCTCCTGAGTACAGGCACCAACGCCGCGTCAAACGTTGGACATTTTCTGAATGACCTGCTGAAGAGCGTAAAGCACTGACCGGGTATAACGTCTTGTCTTGAGCTAAAGGATTTGATTGGAGGCGAGGGTCGGAATCGACCATTTATCCCCGCGTTTGCAGTTCAAATATAGCTGATTTCATTGGCTATTCAAGCAAATTCGTCTTAACCCAAACATATCTTTTCTAACTCGTTTGGTGTCCGTTTTGGTGTCCGCTCTGCAACCATTTTTTCCCTTCCTCTGTGGTCTGGTAACGCTGCAACCGACTGTTAGGTTTGTCGGGAATTGTCATTGCCAACCAGCCTTTGGCCATGAGTGGCTTGAGATAATTATCTTGGAACGTCTCGCGGTGCTTCACGCCGACCAGCGTTTGAATTTCGCTCGCCTTGCGGGACTGTTCGCAGAATTGGAGAACTTTCACCGCGACTTGACCGGTGACTTGTCCGGCGACTTGTCCGGTCACAAGAGGTTTGCGTTCTTTGGCCTCTTTGATGAATTCAGGATGGAGTGGCAAGCGAACCAGAAAATAAGTCCGGTCATCATCAGACTCAAACATGGGCTGCGGAGAACCATTTACCCGCAGCGCCTTCAACATTTTTGGAATACCAGTGCCTCGACCTTCGGTGAGACTGAGTTCTTTCAGAAATTCGCCAATGCGCCGGTTACGATACCGCCGCGTTGCAAACCGCCCGGTTTGCAGTTCCTTGATATTGACTGAGCGGTCCAGCCCCGGATAACTGGCCACGGTGATTTCATCCGGCAGAACACGGACTTCAATCGGTTCCCGAATTTCGTAGCTGCGGTGATAAACCGCATTGACCACTGCTTCCTCCAGCGCGGCATAGGGCACATTGAAAAAACGGTCGGCTTCCGGCCGGTCGCCGTGTTTCACCACCCGTTCCTCAATCACGGCGTTTTTCAGAAAGGTCAGCGCGTCCTTGAGGATCACGTCCAATGGGCCGGCGAATGTCTTCTCTGTGAAAGTGTCGCCGCCCGGCCCTTCGGGGAATTGCACCACATCAATTTGCGTTTGAGGAAAAAACTTTTGTGGTGCCGGGTTGAAAAACATCAGGCCGACGTTTAACGGGTGCATCGTTTCGGCAGGGCCATCGGCAATTCGCATCTGGCGACACAACTGGGCAAACTCCATCGTGCTGGAATCGGCCAACAAGTCGCTGCCCACTTCGCGCAGAAAGTTCTGAATCAGCGGAAGCTTGAGGTCGTTCAAAGAAGTGCTGTGGTGGATGCGGTCGTCGAAAGGAACGGTGGCGGCCAGGCTGACCAACTCGACTTCTTCTTGCTGCCTGGCTCTGACGGTGGCCGAGT
>JBKQOA010000083.1:0-31220 GCA_052145735.1 Limisphaerales bacterium | reverse complement strand
AGCCCTACGTCGTTTGCACCACCTGCCATAACCAGCACGTCATGACCATTTACACGTCTTCTGCCAAGAGCCAAATCATGAACGATGGCGGCGGCAAGTATTATGCGACTTTCGTCTTCATCAATGGCCCCTACAACCCGCTGCTCGTCAACAACACGGGCACCCAGGCTCCGTCCTCGACCCAGTTCTGCCGCCAGTGCCACTTCGGCGAATCGAACGAGGGCAACAACACCAACAACATCACCACGCAATTCCAGTAGAACGATTGTTTCAGGGGGAGAGAGAACTTCTCTCTCCCCTTTTTTCTTAGAAGAGTCTGGAGGCAGTCCATGAAGTCCCTGGTATTTTTCGCTCTACTACTAGCCGCCGCGGCAAACGCCAGCGCGCAAGTTTCCTCTCACGCCCCCACGGCCACGGCAAAGCAACCCGCTCCTTCTGCTGTATCCCCTCACTCCTCATTCCAGATCAGCGACAAGCCCGTCGCCAAAGTGAACGGCGCTGTTTTAACCGATCGCGACCTGCTGCGAGAGATGCTCGAGATTTTCCCGTATGCCCGCCAGCACAACTGATTCCCGAAAGCGCAGGAAGCCTCCATCCGCCAAGGCGCGCTACAAATGATTATTTTCGAGGAGCTGGTTTACCAGGAAGCGCTACGGCGCAAGCTGGTTGTGCCCGCGCAGGAACTGAAGCAATCCGAAACAGATTTCAAAAGACAGTTTCACTCGCCTCAGGAGTATCAACAGTATTTGAACGAGGAAATGGGCGGTTCCGAACAGGCTGTGCGAGACAAGATCAAGCGCTCGCTGCTCATCGAACAGGTGCTGAAGAGCGACGTCGAGCAAAGATCGGCCATGACCCAGGCGGAAATTCGCGCCTACTACGACAAGAATCAGGCGCGCTTCCAGGTTCCGGAATCTTTTGTCTTTCAATCCATCTCTTTTCTCCCGCCCCAGAATCCCAGCGCCAGCCAGGCGAAGGAAGGATTGAAGCGCGCGAACGACACTGTCGTCCAGGCCAAAGCCACGAAAACGTATGAAGAGTTTGGGCTGCTGGCGGAAAAAGTGTCCGAAGACGATTTCCGCGTGAACATGGGCGACCACAAAGCCGTGCCCAAAGATAAATTGCCGCCGCAGGTTGTGAAGGCGTTGATGGCGATGAAGCCCGGCCAGGTGAGCGACCTGATTCAAATCGACCAGGCATATACCATCATCCGCTTGAACGCCCATGCGCTGGCCAGAACTCAAAGCTTTGATGAAGTGAAAGCCGGGCTCCGCGCGGAATTGCAAAAGGCCAAGTACGAAGGTCTGCGCGAGGGACTGGATAAACGGCTGCGCGCCAAGGCAAAAGTGGAAGTGCTATAGAGCCGGCAATCTCGCCATTGTCCCCAGAACAGTGAAAGTGAAACTGCGCCGCGCGGAGAAGATTCCCCGTCGGGAATTGCAGCAAAACTACGAGTGTTTTTCGAGCGAGTACTCAACACCAATTGTTGAGGAATTAAGCACTTCCAGTGGGTGTTGGGCCGTCTTCCGGGCGCGACCACGTTGCAACTGGCCATCGGGCTGCCGCTGCGGAACGAAACGGAACTGGACAACCTGCTCCGGCAAATCTACGACCCGGCCAGCCCGGAGTTTCGCCAGTATCTGACGCCGGAGCAATTCACCGAACGTTTTGGTCCGACGGAGCAGGATTACCAGGCGGTCATTGATTTTGCGAAAGCGAACGGCCTGACGGTGACCGGCACGCATCCGAACCGGGTGGTGTTGGATGTGAGCGGATCAGTCGCGGACATTGAACGGGTTTTTCACGTGTCAATGCACACCTATGCGCATCCAAAGGAGGCGCGCACCTTTTACGCTCCGGACACCGAACCGTCGCTCGACCTGGCGGTGCCGGTGTTGCACGTGAGCGGGCTGGACAACTACTCGCTGCCGCACCCGGCAGATCTCCGGGTGAAAAAACTTTCCGAACGGACGGCGAATGCCACGCCCAATTCCGGGTCCGGTCCAGGCGGCGGCTACATGGGCAACGATTTTCGCCAGGCATACATTCCCGGTGTTTCCCTCACCGGCAGCGGGCAAAGCGTCGCATTGGTGGAGTTCGATGGTTATGTTTCCAATGACATCGAAGCCTATATCAAGATGGCCGGGTTGACGAATTATACCGTTAACATTACCAATGTGCCTGTCAACGGAGGGATTTCCGTGCCCGGCACAAACAACGGCGAGGTGTGTCTGGATATTGAAACGGTCATCGCGATGGCGCCGGGGATTTCAACCATATTTGTTTATGAAGCACCCAACGGCACCGCTTGGTCAACCATGTTAAGCTCCATCACCAATAAAATTAATAACACTCTGCCGCGACAAATCAGTTCATCATGGAACGGGGGTTCGCCCGACCCGGTTTCGGAAGGCATATTCAAACAAATGGCCTCCGAAGGTCAGACGTACTTCAACGCCGTCGGCGATATTAATGCCTTCACCGGTTCCGTTCCCTATCCATCCGACAGCACCAATGTCGTTGAGGTGGGCGGCACCACCCTGTCCACCACCGGCCCCGGAGGCGCTTGGGATTTGGAAACCACCTGGGACTGGGGCGCCGGCACCGGCAGCAGCGGCGGGATCAGCCCCACCTACAGCATCCCCGTCTGGCAAAAGGGCATCAACATGACGACCAATCAGGGTTCGACCTCCAAACGAAATACTCCTGATTTGGCCCTGACCGCCGACAACATTTTCATTGTCGCTGACACCAATCAACTCGAAATCGCCGCCGGCACCAGCGCGGCGGCGCCGTTGTGGGCGGCCTATACCGCTCTGGTGAACCAACAGGCGGTCGCCGGCGGCAAATCAACCGTCGGGTTCATCAACCCCGCCATCTATGCCATCGGCAAAAGTGCGAACTATACGTCGGATTTCAACGACATTGTCACCGGCAACAATTTTTGGGACGGCAGCACGACCAAATTTTCCGCTGTTCCTGGCTACGACCTTTGCACCGGTTGGGGCACGCCGGCCGGAGAAAACCTGATTGATGCCCTGGCGACCGTGTCTGACGCGCTGGCGGTCGCGCCCGGGAGAGGGTTCGCCTCCAGCGGTCCCGCGGGCGGCGCGTTCACGGTCAGTTCGCAGAATCTTTCCCTGACCAACGCCGGCGCGGCTTCGCTGAACTGGTCGCTCATCAACACCTCGCTCTGGCTGGCGGCTTCCCCAACCAGCGGCACATTGACGCCGGGCGGAGCGGCCACCACCGTCACGGTGAGTCTTACCCCCTCAGCCTACAATTTGTCCGCCGGGATTTACACGGCCAGCGTGTTATTTACGAACCAGACCAGCCATGCCGTTCGCACCCGGCGGTTCGCGTTTTTGGTTGGGCAACAAATGATCCAGAACGGCGGATTTGAGTACGGCACGTTGTCCTATTGGATGCAAACCGGGCCCGTCAACAGTTACTCTTCGGATTACATTGACAACGGGTTGAGTCTTGGAAATCCGCCTAATTATTTTTTACCTCACATTCCGCCTCATTCTGGAAACTATCTGATGACGTTCGGACAACAAGGCTCACTCGGGTATATCTCCCAAACCTTGTCCACGGTTTCCAATCAGGCTTATTTGGTCTCCCTTTGGTTCAACAGCCCGAATGTTTATCAAGTCTCGGAAGGTTATGTCACTGCCAGCACGCCCAATGAATTCAGCGTTTCGTGGAATGGAACCACGCTTTTTAACCAGACCAACATCGCCGAAATCGGTTGGACCAATTTGCAGTATGTGGTCAGGGCCACCAGCCCCAGTACCGTGCTGCAATTTGGCGGACGGGACGATCCCTGGTTCCTCGGTCTTGACGATGTCACCGTGACGCCCATCCCGAGACCGGTGCTGCAGTCGCCGGTAGAGACCGGCGGCAAATTCAAATTCAGCTGGAATTCGATGGCCAGCGTTGTTTACCAGTCGCAATACGCAACCAATCTGCTGCAAGCCAACTGGACTCCCTTCAGCACCAACACCGGCACCGGCCTGGCGTTGAGCGTGACCAATTCCCTCGGGTCGGATTCACACCGGTTCTACCGGGTGATTGTGCCCTAGCTGTTTGTTCCAAAGTGGCCGCCGGGGTGATGAGGTGGACGTCCACGCCGCCGAAGTTCAAGTCATCTTGCCCCCGCTGCCCGATGCGGTAGTATGGGTGCGTGACCGGTTTGCTCAAGCACGTCGAACTGTCCATCCAAAACCGCCGGCTGCTCCGACGCGGCGACCGCGTTCTGGTGGCTGTCTCCGGCGGACTGGATTCCATGGCGCTCCTGCACGTTCTCCACCAGGTTGCGACCCGGCACCGGTGGCGACTGACTGTCGCCCACTTCAATCACCGGCTGCGCGGATGTGCCAGCAATGCGGATGAGAACCTCGTTCGCCGGGCGGCGGCAGCTTTAAAACTACCCTTCGTCGCCGGCCGGGCCGATGTGAAGGATTTTGCCCGGCAATCGAAACTGTCCGTCGAAATGGCCGCGCGCAAACTGCGCCACGAGTTTCTGGCGCGAACGGCCCGGCAGCGGAAAATTTCCGTCATCGCGCTGGCGCAACACGCCGACGACCAGGTGGAGCTGTTCTTCCTGCGCCTGTTGCGCGGCGCGGGCGGCGAAGGACTTGCGGGCATGAAATGGCGTTCCGCCTCGCCCGCGGATGCGCGGGTCGCCCTGGTCCGGCTGCTGCTCGATTGCGGCAAGGACGAACTCCGGGCCTTTGCGCGCGAAAACAAAATCCGGTTTCGCGATGATGCGACAAACTCTTGCACCGACCTTCTTCGCAACCGGATTCGCCATGAACTGCTGCCGTTGCTCCGGAAAAAATATCAGCCGGCCCTGAACCAGACGGTGTTGCGCCTGATGGAAATCGTCGGCGCCGAATCGGAGCTGGTGGGCGCGATGGCAGAAAGCTTTTGTAGGAGACGAGGTGACGAGTCTCAGATCAAATCTGGGAACCGGGAATCGGAAGAAAAATTAGAGACCCCTTACGTCGTCTCCTACGGTTTTAACGAATTGCCGCCGGCCCTTCAGCGAAAAGCCCTGCACCAGCAATTGATCCAGCTCGGCCTGGCGGTGGATTTTGAACTGGTCGAAAAGCTTCGCGAAACGCCCGGCCGGCCGGTCAGCGTCGGCGCCGGGCTGTCGGTGGTTCGCGACACGGCGGGTACGCTGAAGTTGCAGACGCAGTCGCCGGACAATTTCAATACCGGTCAACTGGCGGCGGTGCTGGCGGGCCGGGCAGGGGAGATCGTTTTTGACGGCAGGAAATTCCGCTGGGCGGTGAAACCATTTAACAACACGCGGGGATCAGCCTTCGCCCGGCTACGGCGCGACAAGCGCTCGCCCCGCCAGACAGAGTTTTTTGACGCGGACAAGGTCGGCAACAGCATCACCCTGCGGCACTGGCATCCGGGTGACCGGTTCCAGCCAATTAGTCTGAAGTCGCCGGTGAAGCTCCAGGACCTGTTCACCAATGCAAAAATTCCGCGTACCCGGCGGCGGGAACTGGCGGTTGCCGTAGTTGGGTCGGGTGAAATTTTCTGGGTTGAAGGCCTGCGGATCGGCGAAATTTTCAAATTGACCCCGGGAACGAAACGGTGTCTGGTCTGGCGTTGGCAGCATTCGGAGGTTCCGTCCAGCCACCGTTTTGAGAAGCGGCGGCCGGGGTAATCAGGCGGAAACGGCAGGATTTTCCGAAGGATTCCGCCTCGTCGCGTCGGCGGTTACAGTCTTTTCCGGGTTTTCAACAAGGCTCCAGAAGGTTGCGGAAAATAGCTTTACACGGTGATTGTGAATAACTATCCTCCGGCGTTTTAATTGATATGGAAGCGAAGACGAAGACGATTGAACAATTTAAATTGCACGGCAAGGATACGGGCTCGGCCGACGTGCAGATTGCGCTGCTCACCCAGCGGATCAACCATCTGACCGAACATTTGCAGAGCAACAAAAAGGACCACAGCTCGCGCCGCGGGCTGCTGATGATGGTCGGCCAGCGCCGCCGCCTGCTCGAATACCTGCAAACCACCGATCTGAACCGCTATCAGGCGGTCACCAAGAAATTGAAGCTGCGCCACTGAATTTGCGCCGGCGCGGCCTTGATTTCAACGGGCCGCCCCGCGCTCTTGAATTAGCGCCGGAAACGCGAACGGCCCAATTCCAAACCAAACATCGCGAATAAAGATTCCATTGCCCCAGGGAAATTTCAATCAGCTCCGAAGGTGTTCGGAGTTCACTGAAGTTCCTCCGGTGGCAGTGGGCCAGTTAATATGCCAGAAAAAATCAGCGCCCCCCTGGGCGAAAAACAGATCACCATTGAAACCGGAAAGCTCGCCAAACAGGCCGACGGCGCCGTAACCGTCCAGCTCGGCGAAACCATTGTCATCGTGGCGGCTGTCGCCGCGACCAAGGCCAAGGAAGGCCAGGACTTTTTCCCCCTCACCGTTGATTACCGGGAAAAAGCCGCGGCCGCGGGCATGTTCCCCGGCGGCTACTTCAAACGCGAAGGCCGGCCGACGGAAAAGGAAATTCTCACCTGCCGCCTCACCGACCGGCCCATCCGTCCGCTCTTTCCCAAGGGCTGGTACAACGAAGTGCAGGTGCAGACCGTCGTCCTCAGCGCGGACGGCCAGAATGACCCCGACATTCTCAGCATCATCGGCGCCTCCGCGTCGCTGATGGTCAGCGATATTCCCTGGGACGGTCCGTTGGGCGCCGTGCGCGTCGGCCGTATCAAAGGCCGGTTCATCGCCAACCCGACCCATGCGGAACAGGCCGAGAGCGACCTCGATCTCGTCTATGTCGGCAACACCCACGACATTGTGATGTACGAAGGCGCCGCCAAGGAAATCACCGAAGCCGACTTCAACGCCGCGTTGAAATACGCGCACGAAGTCATCCAGCCGATGATCGCCGCGCAAAAGGAACTGGCCGCCAAGGCCGGCAAGAAAAAACGCGAAATCACGCTGAACATCGTTCCGGATGAAATTCTCCAGGAAGCCAAGAAGCTCGCCGGCGACCGTTTTGTGCCCGCGCTGCTCACGCCGGGCAAGCTCGCCCGCGAAAACGCCTGCAAGGCGATCCAGGACGAGGTCGGCGCCAAGCTCGTCGAAAAATTCGGCGCGGAAAAAGTCACCGATTTCGTCGTCAACGACGCGTTTTATTACATCCAGAAGGAAGCCGTTCGCGGCTTGATCTTGAACGGCGGCAAACGCCTGGACGGCCGCAATTTTGACCAGGTCCGACCCATCAGCAGCGAGGTGGGACTCCTGCCGCGCGCCCACGGCTCGGCCTTGTTCTGCCGCGGTGAGACCCAGGCCGTCACGCTGGCGACGCTGGGCACCGGCGACGACACGCAGGAATTCGATTCCTACACCGGCGGTGGAAGCGAGAAGAAATTCATCCTGCACTACAACTTCCCGAATTTCTCCGTCGGCGAAACCGGCCGCATCAGCGGTCCGGGCCGGCGCGAAATCGGCCACGGCGCGCTCGCCGAGCGCAGCATCGAACCGATGATCCCGATGGAGAATTATCCCTACACCATCCGCGTCACCAGCGAGATCATGGAATCCAACGGCTCGACCTCCATGGCGAGCGTTTGCGGCGGCACCCTGGCGTTGATGGACGCGGGCGTTCCGCTGATCCGTCCGGTGGCCGGCATCAGCGTCGGCATCTGCACCGAACTCGACGCGAACAAGAAAATCTCCAAATACCAGCTCCTCACCGACATCATTGGCTGGGAGGATCATTATTGCGACATGGACTGCAAGATTGCCGGGACGGAAAAAGGCATCACCGGCTTCCAGCTCGACCTGAAGTTGAAGGGCCTGCCGCACGCCATCATGGCCGAGGCGATTGAGAAGACCCGCGTGGCCCGGATGCACATTCTGGCCGAAATGGCCAAAACCTTGGCCGCCCCGCGCAAGGAAATCAGCCAATACGCTCCGCGCATCGAGACGCTCAAGATCAACCCGGAAAAGATCGGCGCGCTTATCGGGCCCGGCGGCAAGAACATCAAGAAGCTGGTCGAGGAATCTGGCTGCGAAATCGACATCGAAGACGATGGCACGGTGAACATCTTCTCCGTATCGGCGGAAGGCATGAAGATTGCCAAGGACGCAATCGAGGGTATGACCGCCGAGGCTGAGATTGGCCGGATTTATCGCGGCAAGGTGGTTACCATCAAGGAATTCGGCTGCTTTGTGGAGTTCCTGCCCGGCAAGGACGGCCTGGTGCACATCAGCGAACTGGCCAATTTCCGCGTCAAGAAGACCGAGGACATCGTCAAGATGGGTGATGAAATCTGGGTCAAATGCCTGGGCGTGGACGAAAAGGGCCGCGTGCGTCTGTCGCGCAAGGCGGCGATGGAAGACCGCGACAAGGAACAGGCGGACAAACCCGCGGACAAACCCGCGGACCAGGAAGTCGCGAAGAACTAGCCGTAATTTGAAATTCCAGGCGCGAACGGGCAACCGTTCGCGCTTTTTTGTTTGCCCCGTCGAAAGCGGTAGTGTCCCAATTTATCAGCCGGGCCGGATTATCCACAATCCGCAGCGGCTGGATTTGTCGGGAAAGCTGCGAGTTGGAACAACTCCCGCTCCGGTCGGCAGTTTTTGCCTCAATACAAGGGGTTTGACTCTGCCGCCGGGCAAACGTAGATTGCCCGTGAATGCTGGTTGTTGAATCAAAGGTGGCGAGCAATGCGGCTGACTCGCCAGAAGCCAATCTGAATCGTTCCTGGAAAAAAATCGTGGAACCGGTGGAGCCTTTTCTCCAGTCGGTCACACGTCAATTGATCCGGCAGGTCAACGATTTTGACCCGAAAATTGTTCCCTACGCCCAATACGCCCTGAACGGCGGCGGAAAACATCTGCGTCCCACCATCGTGGCCTTGTCCGCCGGCGCGCTCGGCGAGGTCACCGACGCCCACGTGACGGCGGCGGTCATCATCGAGATGGTGCATCTGGCCACGCTGGTGCATGACGACGTGATGGACGAGGCGGAAGTCCGCCGCGACCAGCCGACGCTGGCGGCCAACTGGGGCAACGAAATCGCCGTGTTGTTCGGTGATTGCCTGTTTGCGCAGGCGTTGAAACTGGCGGCGAGCTTTCCCACGCCGGAAGTCTGCCGCAGCGTGGCGATGGCGACCAACACGGTTTGTTCCGGCGAAATTTTGCAGACGCAGCACCGGCGCAAATTTCCCGCCTCCCGGCGCGAGTATTTCCGCGTCATCGAAATGAAAACCGGGGAATTGTTCACCCTCTCGTGCGATCTGGCGGCGTTTTTGAGCGGGGCGACGGCGAAACGGCGCGCCGCCCTGCGGCAGTTCGGCGCAGCCTTCGGCACGGCCTATCAGGTTTATGACGATTGCGTGGATTTGTTCGGGACGGAAGCCTCGGCCGGCAAATCACTGGGCACGGACCTGGCGAAGGGCAAATTGACGTGGCCGGTGTTGCTGGCATGGGAGCGGGCGAATGCCGCCGACCGGGCGCGCCTGGAACAATTGGTGGAAAACTGGCAGCCGGAAAACCTGCCGGCCGTGAACGAATTGCTGGCCCGCTACGAGACCTTTGAGCCGTCGCAGGAGGTCATCACGCGTTATTTGGAACAGGCCCGCCGGGCCTTGCGGATTTTGCCGGAATCGGGGGGCCGTGCGGGATTGTCCGGCCTGGCCGATTTTTTAGCGCAACAAACCGGCGCTTTGGCGGTTTGTATTTGAAGCAATCATGATTATGTCCGCTCCAGTCACACGCACGGCTGATTCCGAAACACCCGCGCCGGTGGATGAAGAGGTGCTGGTGCAGGGGGCGCGGCGTGGAGATTTGAAGGCTTACGATGAATTGGTGCGGCGCTATCAGGAGCGCATTTACGCCACAATTTATCACATGACGGCCAATCACGAGGACGCCAACGATCTGGCCCAGGAATCATTCATCAAGGCATTTCAGGCGTTGAAATCCTTCAAGGGCGGCTCCAGCTTTTACACTTGGCTGTACCGGATTGCGGTCA
Source organism: Limisphaerales bacterium (assembly GCA_052145735.1). GTDB lineage: Bacteria > Verrucomicrobiota > Verrucomicrobiia > Limisphaerales > UBA11358 > UBA11358. Next base: position 21,193 of record JBKQOA010000083.1, on the reverse strand, counting down.
ACAAGACGATCAACTTCCTCAAGCAGCGCAAAAATCGCATCCATTTGAGCCTGAATGATTTGGACTTTAACACCGAGCATGATCCCGATTTGGTGGCCCTGATTTCCGAGCAAACGCCGCGTCGGGCAATTAATTTGTCCGAGCTGCAGGAAAAATTGAACGAAGCCCTGCTCAAGCTGTCAGAACCTCATAGATTGGCTGTGGTTTTGCATGATGTGCAAGGAATGTCACATGATGAAATCGCGAAAGTCATGGATTGCAACATCGGCACGGTGCGTTCGCGGCTGTTTTACGCCCGGCAGCAGTTACAGGCGTTGTTGTCCGATTACCTGAAGTAAAGAAGCATATGAACGAAAACGAGAACAATTTCGAGTCGTTGCGTCGTTTGTTGGTTCTCAAGCGGCACGAAACACCACCCCCGGGGTATTTCAACAATTTTTCCAGCCGGGTTCTGCAGCGAATCCAGGCTGGTGAGCGCGTGGAATCAACCGGTTTGCTGGAAAGATTCCTGCAGGTGTTTGACGTGAAACCGGTTTTTGCGAGCGGGTTTGCCGGGGCGCTGTGCCTGTTGCTGTTGTTCGGCATCGTCTATGCCGATCGCCCGGATTTGACGTCCCAGCCGCTGCTCCAGACTGCAGCCATAACCGACGCATCACTCGCCGCCCTGTCGCCGCCCGCCCTGTCGCAGCCCCAAAACCAGATGGGGATTGTGTCCAGCACCAATCCCGTGTTCAGCCTCCAGCCGGTCCCTGTGGCCTCAAGTTTTGGGCAGCAAAATCCGCTGATCCGACCTGCCAGTTTTTCGCTTCCCGGCAATTGATTTGACGGGAATCGCGTTGCGCGCTTGAAACCCTGACGCGCTTGGCATTAAATCGGGCGGGTGCCAACCAAAATCATTGCGGTCGCCAATCAAAAGGGCGGTGTGGGCAAAACCACCACGGCCGTCAATCTGGCCGCCTGCCTCGCCGCCTTGGGCCAGCGGGTGCTCTTGTTTGACCTCGACCCGCAGGCCAATGCCACCAGCGGCGTTGGCCTGGATAAAATCGAAGGCGCCAGCGCCTACCGCGTCCTGTTGGGCGAGGGCAGCCTGCTCGACAAAATCAAACCCACCGCCTTCGAACGGCTGGCTGTCGTGCCCAGCGAAGTGGATTTGTGCGCCGCCGATCTCGAACTGGCCCGCATGGAAAATCACCTGCTCCGCGTCGCCGGGGCATTGCAACCGGTGCGGGAATCGGAACGTTTCGACGTGGTGCTCGTCGATTGCCCGCCGTCGCTGGGCATTCTTACCCTGAACGCCTTTGCCGCCAGCGACAGCCTGCTCGTGCCGCTGCAATGCGAGTATTATTCGCTGGAGGGCATTTCGATGATGAACCGTGTCCTCGGCCAGTTGCGCGACGCGGGTGTCAATCCCCGCCTCGACATCCTCGGCGTGGTGATGACGATGTTCGACGGCCGGACCAAGCTTTGCAACGAGGTCGTTGGTGAAGTGCGGAACCAGCTCGGCGACCGCGTTTTTGAAACGGTGATTCCGCGCAGCACCCGCCTCGCCGAGGCCCCGAGCTTCGGCAAACCCATCATCCATTACGACAAATACAGCTCCGCCTCGGCCGCGTATGAACTGCTGGCCCAGGAAGTTCTGAGACGGCTGGGGCTTTGACCATTTTGGGAAAGAAGGAGCCGAGGTAACGAGGCTCTGGCCGGGCTTACGATTTGGTTGTCGCGTTCTTCTGTAAATAATCATCCATGGCCTTGGCCGCCCGCTTGCCGTCGCCCATGGCCAGGATCACCGTCGCTGCGCCGCGCACGATGTCGCCGCCGGCAAACACTCCCGGCAGGTTCGTCATGCCGTTTTCGTCCACGACTATGTTGCCGTATTTGTTCAGTTTCAGCTCCGGGCAGGTGGCGGTGAGCAAGGGATTGGCGCGGGTGCCGATGGCGACCACCACCACGTCGCAGGCGAGAATGAATTCCGAACCCGGCACCGGTTCCGGGCGCGCGCGACCGGACGCATCGGGCGCACCGAGCTTCATCCGGATGCACTTCAAGCCGGTGACCCAGCGTTTGTCGTTGCCGAGAACTTCCTCCGGCGCGGTCAGGAATTCAAACCGGATGCCTTCCTCCTCGGCGTGATGTACTTCCTCGGCGCGGGCCGGCAACTCATTGCGGGTGCGGCGATAAACAATCATCGCCTCCTTCGCGCCCAGCCGTTTGGCCGTGCGCACGGCGTCCATGGCCACATTGCCGCCGCCCACCACGGCCACCCGCTGGCCCTGCAACACCGGCGTGTCCGTGCGCGGGAACTGCCAGGCGGCCATGAGGTTGACCCGGGTGAGATATTCGTTGGCCGAGTAAACACCCTTCAGATTTTCACCCGGCACATTCATGAAAACCGGCAGGCCGGCGCCGTTGGCGATGAATACGGCGTCAAAACGTTCGCGCAATTCCGGCACGGTGTAGGTGCGCCCGATGACCGTATTGCATTCAATTTTCACACCCGATGCCTGGAGCCGTTCGACCTCCTGCGCGACGATTTTCTTGGGCAGGCGGAATTCCGGAATGCCATAAACCAGCACGCCGCCGGGTTTGTGCAAAGCCTCGTAAATCGTGACGTCGTGTCCCCGGCGGACCAGTTCGCCCGCCGCCGTGAGGCCGGACGGCCCGGAACCGACGATGGCCACGCTCCGGCCGCTGGGCGTCGCCTTGCCATTGGCCAGTTGATCGCGATGCGTCCGCGCCCAGTCGGCGACGTACCGTTCCAGGTAACCGATGCCCACCGGCTGGCCTTTGGCCCCGCGCACGCACTCGACCTCGCATTGCGTCTCCTGCGGGCAGACCCGGCCGGTGACGCCCGGCAGGGCGTTGTCGGCGAGCAGGCTTTGCGCGGCTTCGGCAATCCGGCCCTGCGCCAGCAGTTCAAGGAACTTGGGAATGTTGACACTCACCGGGCAGCCTTGGATGCAACGCGGGTCCTTGCACTGCAGACAACGGTCGGCTTCCAGCAGGGCGAGCTGTTCGGTGAAGCCGAGGTTGACTTCCTCGAAGTTTGCGGCGCGGGCCGTGGAATTCTGTTCCGGCATTTTCTGCCGTTTGATTTGCAGGCGTTCCTTGGTGGTGATTTTGGCGGACATACGAACCTCAGCTTGCGGTCATTGGGTGGGCTGGCCAACGGTTGCCGGTTCGAGCCGGCAACCCTCCTCCGCACATCGGAGAGCCCGCTGCTCGAACTCGCGATACGTCGAAAGCCGGTCCTGCAATTCTTCGAAATTGACCTGATGACCGTCGAACTCCGGGCCGTCCACGCAGGCAAACCGGGTTTCGTTGCCGACCGTCACCCGGCAGCCGCCGCACATGCCGGTGCCGTCAATCATGACCGGGTTCAATGACACGATGGTGCGCACGCCGGCCGGCCTGGTAAGGTTCACCACCGCGCGCATCATCGGCACCGGACCCACGGCGTAAACGATGTTCACTCCGCCGGCGGCAAGGATGTCCTTCGCGGCATCGGTCACAAAACCCTTCCGGCCATAACTGCCGTCGTCCGTGCAGACCACAACTTCACCAAGCCGCTTGAGTTCGGGCTCGAATATCACCCATTCCTTTGACCGGCCGCCGATAATGCTGGTGACGTTGACGCCGTTGCGCTGAAGGCCTTGGGCGATGGGATGCACCACCGCCGTGCCCACACCGCCGCCGATGCAAAGCGCGCGGCCGGCGGTGATCAGTTCCGTCGCATGGCCGAGGGGCCCGACAATGTCGCAGATGGCATCGCCAGGCCGCAACGCCACCAGGTCGCGGGTGCTTTTGCCGACGGACTGGATGACCAGGGCGATGGAGCCGGCCGCCGGATCGGCATCGGCGATGGTCAGGGGGATGCGTTCGGAATTTTCCGTGAGCCGCACGATGACGAACTGTCCCGGGCGCCGGATTTGCGCGATGCGCGGGGCACTCACATCGAGCCGCGTGACATTGGGACTGAGTTGCTGTCTGGCTAAAATGGCATGCATGACATTGCAAAATCCGGGTCGCTTCCACCCGCCGGCTGGAAATATGGCCCATGGCCAGCCGAAGCAAGTTCCGTGGTTGACCGCCAGATTGCAAAACCTATTTCACGATTAACCCAAAAATCAGGCCGGCTTAAGCTGCAATTAAATGATTTTTTGGTCGGGCGGCGCAGAGTTTCTTTGCCAAGCGGATTGTTTCCTCGCCCCGGTTCCGGCATTCTGGATTCATGCTCAAACGCACGCCTCTCTTTGCCGCGCACCAGCAACTCGGCGGCAAACTCGTCGAATTCGGCGGCTGGGAAATGCCCGTGCAGTACACCAGCATCACGGATGAACACCTCGCCGTCCGCAAGGCCGCCGGCATCTTCGACATCTCCCACATGGGCGAAGTCACCGTCAGCGGCGCCGCCGCGGCGGAGTTTCTGAATTTCGTCCTGACCAACGACATCCGGAAACTCGCGCCTGGCGAAGGGCAATACACCTTGATGTGCCATGAACGCGGCGGCGTGATTGACGATTTGTACGCCTACCGGCTTTCCGGCGAGGTGTTCCTGCTCATCATCAACGCCTCGCGCATCGAACCGGACGTCGCCTGGCTGCAGGCCCAGGCCGCGAAATTTCCCCGGCGCAGCGAATTGCAACTGACCGACGCGTCGCACAATTACGCCGCCGTGGCTGTGCAAGGCCCGCGCGTGAAGGAATTCATTGATGCCTGTCTGGCCGGCGCGTCGGTTTCTGCCCAGCGCGTCCGGGCCGTGACGGATTTGAAAAAGAACCAGATCGGGGAGTTTGGTTTTGAAAAGCACGGGGTGCTTGTATCCCGCACCGGCTACACCGGCGAGGATGGATTTGAAATCATCGGTTCGGACGGGGCCATCCAGCGTATCTGGGATACCGTGCTGGCCGCCGGCCGGTCGTTTGGCATCAAGCCCTGCGGCCTGGGCGCGCGCGACACGTTGCGCACGGAAGTCTGCTATCCGCTTTACGGCCATGAACTGGACGAGCACACCACGCCCATCGAAGCCGGCCTCGGCTTTTTCGTGTCGCTGGACAAGGGCGATTTCATCGGGCGTCCGGTCCTCGAGGAACAGAAAACAGCGGGCGTGAAAAAGAAGCTCATGGCTTTCAAAATGACCGACAAATGCGCGCCGCCCCGGCCGCACTATCCGATCCGGGCCAATGGCGCGAACGCCGGCATCGTTACCAGCGGCACGCAAAGCCCGTCGCTCGGCATCGGCATCGGCCTGGGTTATGTGCCGACTGAGCTGGCGAAGCCGGACACGAAGATTGAACTCGAGATCCGCGGCAAACATTTCGCGGCGGTTGTGGTGCCGAAACCGATTTACAAGAAGTGAGACACGGTTTTCACAAATTGGCACGGAATGATTTTATTTTTCTGCATCCGTGAGAATTCGTGCAATCCGTGTCAAAATCTTCTTGGCGTCTTGGCGTCTTGGCGGTGAATATGGATGAAATTTATGAGCAATGTTCTTGCGGATTTGAAATACACGAAATCTCACGAATGGGTGCGCGTCAGCGGCGGCATCGCCACCGTCGGCATCACCGACCACGCGCAGCATGAACTGACCGACATCGTTTTTGTCGAGCTGCCGGAACTGCACCGGCAGGTCAAGGCCGGCGACGCCTGCGCCGTGGTGGAATCGGTGAAGACCGCCAGCGACATTTACTCGCCGTTGAGCGGTGAAATCCTGGAAATCAACAAGGCCGTGGTGGACAATCCGGCGCTCGTGAACAAGGAGCCGCACGCCGCCGGCTGGTTTTTCAAAATCAAGCTGGCCAATCCCGCCGAACTGAACGCGCTGCTGTCGCCGGAGGATTACAAGAAGCAGATTGGCGGTTAAACTTCGGGCCGCGTGAAGTCGTGAAAATCCGCCTTTTCATCAAGCCGTATTGCCCGTGGTGCCACAAGGCGATGCGCTGGCTCGATGACCGCGGCATCAAATATGAAACGCTGGACGTCATCGCGGACACCGAAGCGTATGACGAAATGGCCGAACTCTCCGGCCAGGAACTGGCCCCGGTGATTGACGTGGATGGCGCGGTGCTGGCCGATTTCGGCCCGGAAGAACTGGCGGAGTTCTGGGAGAAATTGAACCACGAATAAACACGAACGAACACGAATGGAATCAAATCTGGTGCAATTTGGTTTTATTACGATTTTGATTCGTGTTTATTGGTGTCCATTCGTGGTTGAAAACATATGACGACCGTAGAATTAAAACCGCGTCCGCGCCTGCCGGAATGGCTGCGCATCACGCTGCCCACGTCGGACAGCTTCGCGCGCACGCGCCGCCTGCTCGACGAACTGAAGCTGCACACGGTATGCGAAAGCGCCCAATGCCCGAACCATTGGGAATGCTGGAGCAAGGGCACGGCCACGTTCATGATCGCCGGCGACCGCTGCACCCGCGCCTGCGGCTTTTGCGCGGTGAGCACGGCCAAACCGCTGCCGCTCGAAGCCGACGAACCGCAGCGCGTGGCCGAGGCCACCCGGCGGATGAAACTGCGGCACATCGTCATCACCGCCGTCGCCCGGGACGATATTGCCGACGGCGGCGCGGACCATTTCCGGAGGACCGTGGAAGTCGTGCGAAACTTGAATCCCGGCATTGTCATCGAGGTGCTCGTGCCGGATTTCAACGACAGCGACGCGGCGATTGACGCCGTGCTGGCGTCGAACCCGCACATTTACAATCACAACCTGGAAACCGTCCGCCGGCTGACGCCCGAGGTCCGTCATCGCGCGACTTATGACCGTTCGCTGGGTGTCTTGCGGAAAGTGAAGGCCAAGCGCGGCGACACGATTTACACCAAGTCCGGGATGATGCTTGGTTTGGGCGAGACAGAGCCGGAAGTCATGACGGCGTTGCATGATTTGCGGCGCGCCGGTTGCGACCTGCTCACCCTGGGCCAGTATTTGCAGCCGACCTTGAAGCATCTGCCGGTGGTGGAGTTTGTTGCCCCGGCGAAATTCGCGGAATATGGCCGGCGGGCGGCGGAGTTGGGATTTGTCCACGTTGCCAGCGGCCCGATGGTGCGGAGTTCCTACCACGCGGACGAATTCCAACCGCCCTCAATGTCCCGGCGGGATTAAAACCCGGCGCACAAAGAGAAACACGGCAATGCCGATGCAAACGGCTCCCAGGCTGAACCCGATGATGGTGATGGTGGTCGTCAGTGTGCGGGCTTGTTCCAGCGTTTCGGCCGTGCGCTTTTTCCCCGATTCCTTGAATTCGGCCAGTTCCTTTTCGATCGCGGCAAGGGCTTCCTCGTCTTTGATCTGAATGGTCAGCCACCTGTCCCCGGAACGGTTCCATTCCCCGGGCAGGCGTCCAAGGACTTCCGCCGTCGGGGGTTGAAAGCCCCAGCGGGTCCAGAACGGCGACTGTTCCTGGGTCCACAGACGAAACACGCTGTGATGGGCGGCGATGGTCTGGATGCGTTCCCAGAACAACTCGCGCGCGGCGTCGGCGACGGAAAAATCCGTGTACCCTTCGCTGTGGAGCAGGGCATGCTGGCCGGCGATTTGCAGGCCCATCGCGCCGACAATCTGTCCATCGGCGGTTTCCACCACCTGAAATTCGGTCAGCCGCTTTTCCAGTTCATTCACCGGGAAACGCATGGAATGCCAGAGCGATTGCAGGCTTCGAAAATCGTCCGTGGTGGCGCGGCGGATGCGAAGTTGGGACGGATTCATCCGGGGTTTTATAACAAATCCGCGGGTCTCCTGGCAACAGGAGGAGATAAACGGCCCCGGCTGGCCGGGACCCATGCCGGATGGAATTTCCAGACCTATCGGCCATTTGCATTTTTAAAAACCTGTGCCATTCTGGGCCGGTAAAAATAAATTGAATTTGAATTATGAATGACGGAACGACTCAACAATTGCTGAACGCCTTGCAGTGGCGTTATGCCACCAAGGTCTTTGATGCGACCAAAAAAATCCCCGCCGACGTCTGGCAGACCCTGGAGCGCGCGCTGGTGCTCACGCCGACCTCCTACGGCTTGCAACCATACCGGTTCCTCGTCATCAACGATCCGGCCAAACGCGCCGGGTTGTTGCCGCATTCGTGGAACCAAAAGCAGGTCGTGGACGCCTCGCACTTTGTCGTGTTCGCCGCGCGCACCAGAATGACCGAGGCCGACGTGGTCAAACTCATCCAGCGCACCAGCGCCATCCGCAAAATCCCCGCCGAATCGCTGAACTTTTATCGCGACATGATGCTCGGGGACATCGTCAACGGCCCGCGCGGCAAGGCCGCCCACGAATGGGCGGCGCGACAGGCCTACATCGCCCTGGGCAATTTGATGACCTGTGCCGCCGTGCTCGGCGTGGACGCCTGCCCGATGGAAGGCCTCAACCCGGCCGAATACGACCGGGTGCTCGGTCTGCAAGGCGGCGACTATGCGACGGTGGTGGCCTGCGCTTTGGGATATCGGGCGGCGAATGACAAATATGCGAGTCTGGCCAAGGTCCGTTACGAGACGGCCGATCTGGTGGCGGAGGTTTGATCCTGGCGGACGATTGTCCCGTATTTTGGATTCATCCTGGGAGCGCTGGCGTCCCGCCGGCGGGTTGCGTTATATCAACAGGTACCCGCTTTGCCGGCGGGACGCCGGCGCTCCCGGGGTTGCTGCCTGGATAACTGCAAATCAGGCCGCTGTCGGCGGTTGTTTCGCCACTTCGCGGGCGGCTTGGATAAATTTTTGCGCGGCGGCGGAAGGTTTTTGCAGGCGTCCGGCCGTGCCGACCGGCAGCGCTGGCGGCAGGGGATGCAGCGGGCGCAGCCTGACGCGTCCGCCGGCGAGAATGGCCATGCACGACGGCACCACGGCAATGCCGCGCCCGCTTTCCACCGATGCCAGCAGGGCCGACGCGCTGTCCTGTTCCTCCGCGACCCGGTGCTTGTGGCCGGTTGAGCGGAACAGATCGTCCAGCATGGCGTGGTATTCCGGGTAATTGGCGCGCCCATAAGCCACCAGCGGTTCGCGGACCAACCGCTCCACCGTCACCCGTTTCAGTTTCGCCAGCGGGTGTGCGCGCGAAACCGCAACGCACATCGGATATTCCCGCAACAATTCAAAGCGGAGCCCGCGCAGGGCCTTCGGCGCCGGCCGCACCATCAGGCACAGGTCGAGTTTGCCGTCGTGCAGCCCGCGCAGCATTTCCTCCGTGGACAGGTCGTGCAGCGTCACCCGCACACCGGGCGCGAGGTTTTGGAACGCGTGCAACGCGCAGGGCAGCAGTTCCACGGTGGGTGTGGGCGCGTATCCCACGTGAATTTCACCGCGTTCGCCGCGCACGACGGCGCGGACGGCCTGTGCCGCCTCGCCGGCCCGCTGCAACACGGCCCTGGCTTCCGGCAGAAACACCGCGCCGGCTTCGGTCAACCGCACCCCGCGCGAATTGCGTTCGAGCAGCGGGGCGCCCAGTTCATCCTCAAGATCGCGGATTTGCCGGCTCAAGGCAGGCTGGGCCACCCGCAGCCGGGTCGCGGCCCGGGTGAAGTTCAACAGCTCTGTCACCGTCACAAAGTAGCGCAGGTGTCGCAGTTCCATGTGCCAACGATACCTGAAAGTTATCGCCACGCGAGCAACAAGGTATTGGCCGGATCGTTTGCCCTGTGGCAGAATCGATTCATGATGAAATTAAGAAAGGCTGATGAACGGGGCCACGCCGACCACGGCTGGCTGGACACGTATCACACGTTTTCGTTTGCGGGTTATTACGACCCCGCGCACATGGGTTTCCGCAGTCTGCGGGTGATCAACGACGACACCATTGCCGGCGGCGGCGGTTTCGGCACCCATCCGCATCGTGACATGGAAATCATCACTTATGTCCTGAGCGGCGCGCTGGAGCACAAGGATTCGATGGGCAACGGCCGCATCATCCGCCCGGGTGAGGTGCAATACATGGCCGCCGGCACCGGCGTGGCCCATAGCGAATTCAATCCCTCGCCCATCGAACCGGTGCATCTGCTGCAAATCTGGATTCAGCCCGACCGCGCGGGCGCCAAACCGCGTTACGCGGAAAAGTCGTTGGCCCGCGCCAGGACCGGGCGCTGGCATCTGGTCACTTCCCAGACCGGCCGCGACGGCTCCATCGCCATCAACCAGGACGCGGATTTGTTGCTGGCGAAGCTCAACGCCGGAGACAGGGTGGAGCATGCGCTGTCAGCCGGACGGCACGCCTGGGTCCATGTGGCCGGGGGCGAAGTGAAATTGAACGGCCAGTTTTTGAACGCGGGCGACGCGGCGGCGGTCAGTGAGGAAACAGGGTTGCAACTCACGGCGGACAAACCGGCGCAGGTGTTGTTGTTCGACCTGAACTGAGCCATTCGACAACCCATGAAAAAACCCCTGCGAATTCTAGCCGCGATGCTCCTCGTCGGCTCCATTCTTTTCTGGGCGGCCAGCGGGGCGAACCGCGGCTGGACGAAGACGCGCATCCCGCAGCGAATCACGGATGAAACCACCGGCCTGGAGGGAATTCAATGGCAGCGCAAATTTGTGCCGGGCGTTGATTTTCTGGGCGCCGCCGGCCTGGGCGCCGGGGTGCTGGCCGGTATTTCCTTTTTGTTCCGTCGCAATCAAAACCATCCACAAAATTAAAACCAAACCATGAAAACCAGACTCACCATTCTGACCTTCATCACCTTGACGGGCATTTGTTTTGCCGCGCCACAGACGTTTGACTTCAAAGATCCCAAGGGCATCAACAATGCCGGGTTCAAGCTCGATGCGCCGTTGGAGTCCATCAACGGCAATGCCAGCGGCGTTTCCGGCACGGTCACGTTTGACCCGGCAAATCCCGGGGCGACCAGTGGCAAAATCATCGTGGCCACCGGGTCGCTCATGCTGCCCAACCCGATGCAAAAGCAGCACATGCTCAGCGACAAATGGCTCGATGCGGCGAAGTATCCCGAAATCAGCTTTGAATCGAAGGAATTCAAAAATGTCCAGACCGCCGGCGACACCACGACGGCGGACGTCACCGGCACATTCACCCTCAAGGGAGTGTCCAAGGAAATCACCGTGCCGGTAAAACTGACCTATCTGAAGGACAAGCTGGGCGACCGTGTGCCGAATCAAAAGGGCGATCTGCTGGTTGTCCGTGCCAGCTTCACCATCAAGCGCAGCGATTTCAACATCAATCCCGGCCAGTTCGAGGACAAGGTTGCCGAGACCATCGAACTCACCCTGAGCATTGCCGGCGCCTCGCCGAAATAAACGGTTCTTTCGCCGGATGCCGATCCACACTCGACCCCCAAAAGCCAGGCTCAAATAATCATTCGCTCCGGGAAACAATTCGAGAGCGTTCGACCAGGCGGTGGAAGCGTGTCCGATCCATCCTGCCTCGGGACAGTTACACAGCAGGCTTTGCAACTTCAATCACCCGGGCTAAACTTTCGGCACGCATGAAACCTTCAAATTTGATGAACCCATCAAGCGGCGCAGGCCGCAGAGGGTTTGGCGCAATCGTTTTATTATCTTTGTGTTTGACCGGCTTGACCGGCTTGGCCGCGCCCGTCACCGCGGTCAGCGCCCCGGAACACTATGACCAGCTGGTCGAACGGTTCCGAGCCCTGGAAGCCAGGGAAGCCGCCTTTGGACCGGATTACGAGCCGCTCTACCGCGCGGCAATCGCGTGGTACGAAACTTGGGGAAACCACACGAATGATCCGGCCGACAAGTACTTTGTTGCGCCCGATGAATATGCGGCAGAGTTCGCCGACGCGCTCGAGCACGGCCACAATTTCATCGGGGAGCACCTGGGCGGCGCCTTCCCGATGGCCTTTGAAACGAGATTGCCCGACGGGACAATCGTCAAAGCGAATTATCAATTGAGTTTTCCCTCGGGCTTTCCTGAGCCGGGGCGCAAATTTCCTCTGGTCATCGGCCTGCACGGATCCGGCTGGCTCGGTCACAAAATTTCCTACGTCCGCGGCGGCACGACGGGCGGGCGCGTCTTCCAGGTGACCCCGATCAACCAGGGCGGGCCTTGGAAGCTGGATTTTCTAAATGCGTATCTGGATGAACTTCTCCGGATTCTACCCATCGACCCGGACAAGATTTATCTGGAAGGCCACAGTCTGGGGGCCATGGCGACCTGGGATTGGGCCATGAACAACCCGGAACGCTTCGCCGCGATTTCTCCGCGGGATGGCAGCGGCGCGGCTTTTCGCGCGGCCAGACTGAAGAACATCCCCGCATGGGTGATCCACGGCTCGGAGGATGACGTCATTTTTCCGGCTTACGGCGATCAGATGGTGACCGCGCTGCAGGCGGTCGGTGGAACGGTAAAATATTCTTTGCTCAAGGGCGCTCCTCACAATTTGCCGCCGGACTTCGACCAGCAGGCGGTTATCAGCTGGTATTTGCAGCAGACCCGCAGTCATAAACCAGCCCCGGCGGATCCGTTGGACGCCCTGGACATCGGCGCCTTGGGGTTCTCCGAGACGGCCATGGTTACATTGCCTGGCGGATGGTTCTGGAAATCTGCAACCGTGCCGACGCCGCCCGGTCCGGATCGGCGCTCCGCCAACCGGAATCTCGAGAAGTTGCTTTTCAGAAAAGTTGAGGACCGGGGTGCATTGGTGGACGGTCCAATCCACCAGGAGATTGACCCGGAAAAACAAGTGACAACGCTTTGGCTGGCGATCCCGGATTCCATTCGCCCGGAGGTGAAGGACGATGCTTCGATTATCCGGCTGGCGGATCGAAAAGCCGCCCGATTCTACTGTCGGGGGGACACTCGGACGGTCCTTGCCCGGGCAAACGAGGTCGCAGTGAAACTCAAAAGCGAAGGGAAAAGCTTGGACGATGCAGTTTGGTTGACAACGCTTACGCCGGAACAACGAGGTTCGAACCAGATCGCTGAATGCTGGATCGAATTGAAATGATTCGAGCCCATCGCAAGCGCTCCGGTAGAGGAGGGGAGCAAGCCCCAGCCCATGAGTTTCATGGCGGGTGGTGGTGTTCAAGGAAAATCACCGAGGCCATTTGTGTCGGCGCGATGTTGCAGCGCGGCGTAGTGTCCGCTGAAACAGCCGTCCGGGTTCAAATCGTCAAAGATGTGAAGGAGAGAAAATGAAATGGAACAAGATTATTAGGCCAATCCTTATTGCGTTTTGTGCTGCCCTTTTAATCTTTTTGGAACTATCGCGCCGGACTCAGGAAGGCCAAAGGTTGCATTTCACGGGACGTTTCGCGACCGCAATCCTGCTTTTGGTTGCCGCATTTCTTTTTCTTATTTGGCCTGAATCCAAAAATTTCTGAAACGAAAATCTCCATTTAACGCCTTGTGCAAATTTTATTGCTGCCCGCCCTTCTGATCGTTTCCGGCATCGCCCTGCGCGCGGCGGAAACGCCCGACGCCAGCCGCATCCGCGAAATCGCCGCGATGTTGCCGGAGTGTGCGGTGGGCATCGGCCAACCGATCACCAACCGCGCGGCGTGGGAAACCATCGCCGCCCGCCACCCGGAGTTGAGCAACTGTATACCGAGCGCGGTCAAACTTGCCGCCCAGCCATTGCCGGAACAACCGGTTTCCTTGTTTCTGGAATATTCCCAAAATGGCAACCGCGACCACTGGCAGAAAGTCGCCTCCGCCCGCCGCGAACGGATTCAAATTTTCACCCTGGCCGAGTGCCTTGAAAACAAGGGCCGTTTTCTTGCCCCGCTGGAGCAGACCGCCGCCGCGCTCTGCGCCGAGCGGACGTGGGTTTTGCCCGCGCATGATGGAGGATTGAAAAATTTTCACGGCGAGACGGTTGACATTGACCTTGGCTCGTCAGCGCTGGGCGTCGAACTGGCCACGGCCAGTTATCTGCTCGGCGACCGGCTGCCGCGTGCAACGCGGGAGTTGATCCGCGAAAATCTGGAGCGCCGCATCTTCGCGCCGTATCGCGCCGCCGTGAACGGCACCGGCAAAGAGTTCTGGTGGATGCGCGGCGCGAACAACTGGAACGCCGTCTGCCTCGACGGGGTCACCGGCGCGGCGCTGGCGTCACTGGATTCAGCGGAGGAACGCGCGTGGTTCATCGCCGTCGCGGAGAAAAACATCGGCCACTATCTGACCGGTGGTTTCTCGCCCGACGGCTATTGCGTGGAGGGGCTGGGTTATTGGAACTACGGCTTCGGAAATTTTGCGTTGCTGGCTGAGAACATCCGGCAGGCCACCGGCGGCAGGATTGATTTGCTGATGGAACCGCAGGCTGCGCAGCCCGCGTTGTTCGGCGTCCGCTCGGAAATTATCAACGGCGTTTACATCACCATCGCGGACTGCCATCCGGGCGAAAGGCCGTCGGGTATGCTGATGAATTATCTGTGCCGCCGTTTCGGTTTGGACAATGCGCGCTGGCGCGACGCCAAGCTCACCGGCGGACTTTACGAAAAAACGGTGCTGGCCTTTCTGCCGCCGGAATTGCCGCAGATTCACTCCGCAAACGATCCGGGCGAGCTGCCGTGGCGAACTTGGTTCCCCGACGGCGGGGTGTTGATTTGTCGTCCCGGAACCGGCGCGAAAGTTCCCTTTGCCGTGGCCATCAAAGGCGGCAACAACGGCGTCAGCCACGGCCACAATGACGTTGGCAGCTTCAGCGTCGTGGCCGGAAAGACGATGGTTATCTGCGATCCGGGCGGTGAAATTTACACCGCGCGCACGTTCAGCGCGCATCGCTACGACAGCAAGGTGTTGAATTCGTTCGGTCACGCGGTACCGGTGGTGGCGGGACAGTTGCAGCAGACGGGAGCCGGGGCTCGCGGTGCGGTTGTCGCCCAAAATTTCACCGAGGCTGCCGACACCCTTGCGCTCGACTTCCGCTCGGCCTACGCAGCGGCGGATTTGCAGAAACTGGAGCGCACGTTTGTTTTTCAGCGAGGCCAATCGCCGTCGCTTGAAGTGCGTGATGAAGTAAAATTTGCCTCGCCGGAAACGTTTGAATCCGCGCTCATTACCTGGGGCAAAATTCGCAGCCTCAGCGAAAACGAACTGGAAATCGCCGATGGTGAAGATGCCGTGCGGGTGACCATTGACACGCAAGGCCGCGCCTTTCACTTGAAGCAGGAAACGATTGACGAAAATGTGTCGTCCCAACACCAGCCGGTGCGCCTGGGCGTTGCGCTCGACGCGAAGGTTTCCACGGCCGCCGTCACGCTGCGGATTGCGCCGCTGGCAAAATAACTTTCCGGCCAATGCAAATCTCTGTGATTGAGATTTGCCGTGCCGCTCTTCATTGCTCGCCCGGATTCAATTCTGCACGCACGAACAAAACCGCCGCTGGCGGCAAAATTTCGCAAAAATCAAACTGGCGGAGAGAGAGGGATTCGAACCCTCGAAAGTGTAGCGGCGTTCACTATCATTCAATATCCCTTATTTTCCAATGTTTGCACAATTCTGAATGACAGTGAAACATAATGATTGCATACAGTGTGCATACAGGTTAGGCTGTGTGCATGGCATGGCTCTACCAACGAGACGGATCAACCAAGTGGTGGATAGGCTATCGCATGAATGGCCGGCAGTTTCTCCGCTCCACCAAAACCAGCGACCGCAAGGCCGCCGAGCGCCAGCTTGCGAAGCTGGAACAAGTTGCCCTGGCTCACGCAGCCGGGAACCTCACGGATGAATATGTTCGCCTGCTCACCAGCAAGCAATCGTCCGGCGAATCGCTCCGCGCCTATATCCGGCAATGGCTGGCCGAGTGCAAAGACCTGTCAGAGCAAACCTTGAAAAAATACAGGTCCATCCCCGAGGAACTTTGCATCTACTTACGCGCGACAGATGACGCCCCATTGCTCCGCGAAATTCAGCCCGACACCGTAGGCTCGTTTCTCCGCGAAAAGCGCGCCAACACCACCACAGCGAACACCAAACAGGTCCGGCGCGTTTTGTCCGCGTTTTTCAATTACGCGGTGGACAACCAAGCCTTGGCTGTTTCGCCCGTGCCGTCCGTCCGCTCTTTGAAGTTGAACAAGGACCGCAAGACGGCCCGCCGCGCGTTCACCGTGATGGAACTGAAAACGATTTACGAAAAGTGCCCGAATGATTTTTGGCGTTACATGGTCATGGCTGGATTCTTCACCGGGCAACGCATGGGCGATCTGGTTTGCCTGCCTTGGGGCGCGGTGGACCTCGACGGCGGAAAAATCCGCCTGACTCAGCGCAAGACGGGAAAGGCCATCGTCCTGCCGTTGCGTAATGAACTGGCAACGCTGATTGCCGAATTGAAAGCCGAGGCCGGAGCGGTGAAGCCAGCCGAGGCCATCTTTCCCGACCAGTGCGCCCGTTACCAGAAATTCGGCTCTGGTGTTTTCAGCAATGAGTTTTACGACGATGTTTTGTTGCCCGCCGGACTCGTGACCAAGCGGACACACGCGGCCATTGACCGCGACGGCGCGGCCACCGGACAGCGCAAGGCATCGGCCGTTTCGTTCCATTGCTTACGGCACACGTTCGTTTCCTTGCTCAAGGTGACTGGCGCAACACAGGCGACGGCGAAGGAACTGGCAGGCCACAGCACCGACGCAATCAGCGACCTTTACACACACGTCCCCGAGGCCGAGTTGAACCGCGCGATCAAAAAACTGCCGGAGGTGACAAAGTGAAAAAGCGCACACTACCAAAAACACTAAGCACAACGGCACAATGCAGATTTGAATTCAGGAACGACCCGGTTTGGTTTTGGGCGGAACTTTTTTTAGAAACGGATGATGGTTGGCAAATAGTGATGGCAAGGAAATGGCAAAAGAGACTCTACCCTAATGGAAAATTTCAGGCTGAATTCATTCGCGAAGTGCAGGAAGTGGCTTTTGACACAACTTCAGAAACCGGCCAAGTCATTGCGCCAATCAACTGCGTTTCGGAATTCTGGACACCTAAATTCATTTGCCGAATCGCAGATGCAATCCGCCGACCGCGCCAACGGCCAGCGCACCGTTTGCTTAAATCCTATCTGCGTGCGTCCTGGAAAAGCAATGGGTTAGACCAAATGGACCGCAAAGAATTAGCCGAACACTTAAGCAAATACTTCGGCAAAATTACGCCCAATGCCGCATGGCAAATCGCTTATCGGCTCGACCTTTTTTCCAAACGCACCAGCGGGCCAAAACAAGTTGCTGGCAGGTTGTAGTGAACTGTTTTAGTGCGCGTCATGCCGTGCGAAATTCGCGGCATGGTTAAAGCACGTTCATCGCCAGTCAACAAAGAGCAGCCGCTCACAACCAATTTTGATTTGTTTCGCCTGACCCGCGCCCGGCAGGAAGTTGGATGTTGCGCGAACACGTTGAGGCAATATCACGCGGACGGACTTCCGTTTTACCGCCAAGGAAAAGCTGTTTGGATTTCCCGCGCCGAACTTGCGGTGCATATCCGAAAAGGCGCGGTGCAATCGTGAGCCGTTTTTATCTTCGCAAATCCCGAGCCAGCGGCTCGACCCGGCGCAAAGTGGATTCGATCATCGCCCAATGCCGCGAAGTCATGCGGTCGGCGGGGATCAAAGTCATTGACTCGCTTGAAATCAAACTTGGAATTTTGACCGCCGAGGAAGCGAAGCTGGCGGAGGAAAAACGGCAGGCGAATATCCTTGATGAAAAACTTTGCGATTTTCGGGTGAAAAATCACCGCAATCCAACTGAATCGGAAAAGAGCGCGTTAGCTTCAGCATGAATCCTGACGCCAAAATCGGATTTGAAAACGGCAAACCCGTCTTGGTGACGGACCCGCCGGAAGCGGTCGAGCCGCAGCGCGAGCCGGACGCCCGCGAGCTGGCGCACGAAATGATGATTCACGCCATGAGCAGGATTATCACGAAGCGCGGCCATCACGCCAGCGATAGAACGGCGATTGCCGCATTGCTGGTTTTGCAGGGTTACGAGACGGTCGAATCCGCCGCCGAAGCCATCGGCAAAAGACGAACCACGGTTAAAAAAGCCATCGCCCGCGCCAAAAAAGAGCTTCAACATTTTTCCGCGAGCAAACCCCTTGCAAACATTGGTGATAGTCCCGAAAACGCCGGACATTTTTCCGCGCCCGGCACAATGGTAGAATGAATTTACTTACGACCCTTGCGGGACTGGCTGAAAAAGTCAGGCCCGGCAGTTCCAAATGGCTGCGTTTGAAAAATGCTGGAATTAGCGAAACATTTATTCGGGAAAAGTTGGAAGACATCATTGCGGACGGCGGAGGCAAATTGCCGGCCGGCCGTATCCGATCATCCTTGCGCCGTTCTGCGACCGCCCCGGCGCAGCCAACCGCGCCGGAAGCCAGTCAATTTTCCGCTGTCGATTTGCGCACCCTGGAGGAAATTCGCGCCGGGTTGCGCGAGTTGGCCTCCCGCGAATCCGCCCCCACCCCGGGAGGTGAAAGTCTGCCCGCGAGAATTGACGCGGTAGCCGCCGTGCGCGGGCTGGCTTCAGGCAACCCGGACGCCCAGGCCGCCGCAGCGAGTTTTTACATCAAACATCCTGAAGATTTTTTGGAGGTGGCAATGGCCGCAGCGCAACACGCGAGAAAAGCGAACACGTCCGAAGCGCGGAACAAGCGCGACATGGCCGAAGTCGAAGCCGAAATGAAGCGCCGAGGCTGGACTGATTAACGAATCGAACGAACCAAAATTATGAATCTCGAAACTACGCAAACCATTCCGCTTCCCGGTAAAAACCCATTTGAGGCCCAGGCGTCAACTGTCCTTCATCGCCCGCCCGCGCCAGTGCGCGTCCGCCGTCACTTCGAGCCGTTGGAAAAGGCATTGCTGCCCATTGACCAAGCGGTGATTGCCCGGCGTTACGTTGACGAACTGCTGGACGCCGAGACAGTTGAGAAAATCGAGGCCGCACTGGCCGACGTGCAGGCACAACGCAAAGTTGCGGAGAGGCATTCACCCGTTTTGGCCGCTGAACGCGAGCGCGAATTGAAGAAGATTTACGACGATGCGCCGACAAAAGAAAATTTGAAGAATCTCCGCGAAGCCAAGACGCTGAGTTTTTGGGATCATGCTTCCGCGCAAAATGCCGCCCAGGGCCGGCTCGCTGAAATCGTCCGGGCGCAAATCGCGCCGCTCATGCCGGAGCTTTACACAAAAACAGCGACGTTGCTGGAAGCTGACGGCAAGTATTGCGAAATTTCCGACAGCCACTTTTACAAAAACTTTGGCCTGACTGCTCCGGTTCATCCGGTGGCGCAAAGTCTCCGCGCCAACGCCGCCCTGTTCAAGCGCCTGGCGAGCTACGCTGGTAACTCGCCAGAACTGCCGGGCTTCCTTGAATACCTGTTGGCCGCGCACAAGGACACGAGCCGAAAGCCGGTTGACCTGCGTTGCATCAAGTTATTCATGCCTCGCAGAGTGACCGAAGACACACCGGACGCCGCGCCGGAGGATACAGCATCCGAACCGGGCAAGCCGGGCGCGGTCGAAGTGGGCGCGGTTGCGGTCGAGTGATTTTCCGCTCGCGTGAGGCGGCGCAAGCTGCCGGGGTTTCGTCTAGAGCCTTTCATGCACGCGACGGAGCCAGCCGACCGTTTCGGCTGGCAACTTTTACCGGCAGTAAGCGCCGCCGGCACTTAGAACCAAGCGCCCCGGTGAAAACTTGGGGCGTCTTTTTAAAATGGCCACGAAGCAACCAACCTTGTTTGACCGCGAGCAACCGCGAAGCCTGGAAGCGACCAACGGCGATCTGGTTGGCGTTCTGAAGTCGTTACGCGAGCGCGGCGCACACGTTGGCGGGATGGTAGTCATCCCGACCGGCTACCGGATTCAAATCTTCTGGCCGGCGGATTCAAAAATGTGTTTTCGTCCCCCAGTCGTTCAATCCGGCTGAAACGTCGCGCCACGTTTCGATTACAGGAATTTTGATCAAGGTGTCCGCTGTCCTGACATGGGGTAAAACGCGACCTGGAAGCCGAGCGCAAAATGGTCGAATAAACTGAAAGAGTTATGAAGATGAATCTTTTTGCGATGCTATCTATTCGTGACGGCTGGGACCGTTACCTTTTGATTCTGGTTTGCCTCTACGGATTGTGGGTTTGCGGAAGCATCCTTTGGGAAGAATACGGCCCGAATTTCCACCACAAGCAGGACGGCGGTGAGAATGGCCAAAAACCAAGTGAGTCGAATGATGCGCCGCGTGGAAATCTCAGCGAGCTGGGAAGCAGCCACAAAAATCTCTGACTGGTGGGCGGCAATACGAGCTTCATCGCCGATATGACCTGGATTGGCGGAAATTTCCGCAATCTTTTGACGATGATGCTCAATCTGTTTCTGAAGCTCTTTGGGTGTGCTCATAAGCCATACGCCCCGGCCTGATTCGCCGCGCTAGGCAGCCTGCAATTATCTTCCCCCGGCGGCCATCCAGACGCGCCAAATGCGCAAATCGAATCGTAGGCGCAAATCATCATGGACGGTTGAACCATAGTGAATGATAGCAGGGCAATGCTTACACTGTGCATACAGTTTCAATTTTTCTGCTTTGGCAAATCGCCATTTTAACCTTGATTCTATTGACTAAAATCAAACTGGCGGAGAGAGAGGGATTCGAACCCTCGATACCCTTTTAGAGTATGCACGCTTTCCAGGCGTGTGCCTTAAACCACTCAGCCATCTCTCCATACCATTTATTTACAACGCTTTGCTAACGAGAAGCCGCGCCAAACTTGACAATCTGATACTGCAATGTGATACTGTTCTTGTGAAAGAGAGCAAAACAGAAGCAAATAATCACTGGCAAAAAACGCCAGTGTCAAATTTAGTTCGTTACGTCGCATCGGGCATATTATTCGCCCGAATCCGCGTTCAGGGCAAGCTCATTCGCCGTTCGCTCAAAACGAAAGTTCTTTCGGTCGCCAAGCTCCGCCTGACCGATTTGGAAAAAGCCGAACGGCAGATGGGCGAGCACGCGCTGGCTTTTGAAGGCGGCAAAATGACGTTTGCTGATGCGCTGGTAATCTATCGCCAACGACTGCATGGCGATGCTTCGCTAAAACCCCGGACCAAAGCGCACCGTGAGGAACGAATTAGCGTTATCCTGAAAACTTGGCCCTCAATTGAAAAAATGGACGTGCGGAAAATCTCCAAGCAAGACTGCCTGGTCTGGGCAACGGGCTATAAAACGAGCGCCGTGAACTTTAACAAAACAGTTCAAACCTTGCGTTCGATTTTAGACATTCCGAT